>WLPO01000016.1 GCA_009698745.1 Actinomycetota bacterium | reverse complement strand
GCGCATTCCCGCAATCCGGTCGCCGTTCATGTCGCGCATTCCGTCTTGCATGAGCTTGCGCAGTGCGCTGTTGACATCGCCGTGGTACAACAAATCGTCAGCGAGTTCACCCAAGAGGCCTTCTGCATCAAGATCGAACCCACGTTGTGAGCCGTCCCAACGCGAATAGGTGAACTTCGATGGCATGCGAGAACATTAGTGCTAAACGCTGTAGCAAGACATCGGTCACACCTCTATGCTGAGGCTCAGTATGCGCTTCGGAAGAACGTTCATTTTCGTTGACCTCTCAGGGTTCACCAATTACACCGAGAGTTTCGGCGACGGAGCAGCAGCGCAGCTGCTTACCCAGTTTCGCGGTGTTGCGCGAGCAGTGGGTTCACATCAAGGCGTGCGCATCGACAAATACCTCGGCGATGGACTGATGGCAGTCGCAGTAGAAGCACTCGACGGCATCACATTTGCACTCGAATTACAGCGCCATGCAGTCACCGCTTGTGCCCCACTTTCATTGCGCATCGGTATTGCCACTGGTGACACCATGCTGTTTGAGGGCCAGGACTACATCGGTAACGCACCAAACTTGGCAGCCCGTCTGTGCGATGCAGCAGTTGGCATTGGCACATTGATCCCGGCCGACCAAGCCATAAATTTGCCGATCGGCGTCTTTGCAGTGCCGCATGCGCCTGTCAATTTGCCAGGTTTTTCAAAGCCAATTGAAGTTGCGTCACTCGCAGGCGAACCAATGATCGACGGTCGTTACGACATCAACGAATTTTGGACTCGTTCGCCATTCGTCGGCTGACGAGTTTTTACCTCAGTAATTTCTGAGCGTTGTCTTCTGGAAATTATGTACGCGAACGATATGTCGCGCGCGAACCAGACTCATCTTTGTTGAGACGCTTTGATAGGTGTAAGCCTTCCAATACAAACTCGACCCCGCTCGCAATTTGAGCAACAGACTCTGTATTGCCAACTGCTGCAACAACGAGTTCACGAAGTGGTGGAACTTGATTGAAGAGTTCAACATATTGAGCGGACGCGATGTCTTCTCCGACATGGGCGATCACACCGCCCTCAAACAACGCAATTACTTCGCCGATTTTTGCCGATGAAACTCGTTTTTTGAACACTTGCAACACGGCTGCTTTCACGAAGTTTTCAAGAATCTGAGATTCGCGGCCCTCTTCCATGCTTTCAATTTCAATTTTTCCCGATGTTGAAGCAGCAAGTGCCGCAAGATCGCTTACGCGCGGTGCAACATCGGTTTCCCCCACGCGCAATGCGCGACGTACGGCATTTGCGGCCAGAGTCTCGTAATTACTGACCGATAAACGCACACTCACACCACTGCGCTGGTTGACTTCCGAACTTGATCGCGCAACATGACTGATTGTTGTGATGATCTCTTCCATGAACTCTGGCCATTGAACATTCACGTCGCCAATAGATGAAGACCTCGCTTCCTGGCGAACGATGTCCATTTCGGTCGCAACTTCGAGTGGATAATGCGTGCGAATCTGGCTACCAAAACGGTCTTTGAGCGGTGTGATCATGCGACCACGGTTGGTGTAGTCCTCTGGGTTCGCAGAAGCAACGAGCATGACGTCGAGTGGCAATCGAATTTTGTAACCACGAATCTGCACATCGCGCTCTTCAAGCACGTTGAGTAGTCCAACCTGAATTCGCTCGGCCAAGTCAGGCAACTCGTTGATTGCGAAAATACCTCGGTTGGTCCGCGGAACAAGGCCGTAGTGAATCGTCAATTCGTCCGACAGATAACGGCCTTCTGCGACTTTGATCGGGTCGACTTCGCCAATCAAATCCGAAACGGATGTGTCTGGAGTTGCAAGTTTTTCTCCATATCGATCACTCGAGTGCACCCACGCAATTGGAGTGTCATCGCCATGCTCTGCCACCAACTCGCGTGCATGTCGCGACACTGCGTTGTACGGATCATCGTTGATTTCACTACCCGCAACGATTGGCATCCACTCATCGAGCAAACCGGTGAGTGAACGAATAATGCGCGTCTTTGCCTGGCCTCGCTCGCCAAGAAATATGACGTCGTGGCCTGCGAGCAATGCATTTTCAAGTTGTGGCATCACCGTGTCTTCGTAACCAAGCACTCCTTCAAATAATGGGAGGCCGGCGGCAATGCGCTTGACTGCATTGCGTCGAAGCTCTTCTTTGACTGGCAGAGATTGCCACCCCGACGCCCGAAGCGTGCCGATGGTGACAGGAAGATTTGTTGGTTGTGTGTGCGCATGAGCCATGCGCGGAGGTTACTTGCTGGACTTCTGCAAGCGCATAGCGAAGAAATTCTCATTGGAAATACGCAATATGCTGAGCGGATGAGCACACAACAAACACCGCAGTCTCAGCAAGTCGCCGTCGTAACAGGAGCCAACTCCGGCATTGGCAGAGCAACCGCAATTTACTTATCGCAGCAGGGATACAGGGTGTTCGGAACAGTGCGCAGTCTTGACAAGGCTGCCAAGCTTTTGGCTCTTGCCGAAAAACTCAGCGTGAGTATCGAACTCGTCGAGATGGATGTTGCTGATGACGAATCTGTACGCCAAGGTTTTGCAGATATTTTTCGCGCAGCACCTCGCATTGATGTGCTTGTGAACAACGCTGGCATCGGCGGCAACGGTGTTACTGAAGAAACAACACCTGAGCAATATTTTGATTCGTTCAATGTCAACGTCGTTGGCGTTGTGCGTTGCACGCAACAAGTGTTGCCACACATGCGCGAAGCCAAAAGAGGTTCCGTTGTCAACATTTCGTCAATCGTCGGTCGCATCGCTGCTGTTGCACAATCGCCGTACGTCACTTCCAAGTGGGCACTTGAAGGGCTCACCGAAGGCCTTGCACACGAAGTCGCACCGTTTGGTATTCGTGTCGTCATGATTGAACCGGGCATTACCAAGTCTTCGATATTTATGAAAAACCTTGATGCTCCGAATGCAAGTGGCGCCTACGACTCGCACTACCGACGCATGTTGCAGTTTTATGCCGCAGGTATTCCTCACGCGACCGACCCAACCGAAGTTGGCGCACTCATTCATCACGCCATCACCACCGATACTCCTCAACTGCGATACCCATGTTCGTGGGGTGGCAACGAATTCATCGAAGGTCGCGCCAAGATGAGCGACGCCGACTGGATCGCACTCGGCGCAGTCGAAAACGATGCAGATTACGAAAAAACCTTCAAAAAGGCATTTGGAATCGATATCTCTCAAAGTTGACAAGTTTGGTCGGGTTTCCGATATGCTGACCGCTCACTAGTTCGTCGCTTAGTTAACACCCAATTAGACAACCAAACCAAGGAGCCACTCATGTCAGTTCGTCTCGGAGACATTGCCCCAGACTTCACCGCCCAAACCACCCAAGGCGAGATCAAGTTTCACGACTGGCTCGGCGACTCATGGGGCGTGTTGTTCAGCCATCCAAAAGACTTCACACCGGTCTGCACCACCGAGCTTGGCTATGTCGCCAAGATCAAGCCAGAGTTTGACAAGCGCAACGTCAAAGTGATCGGCCTTTCGGTCGACAGCGTCGAGTCGCACGAAAAGTGGGAAAGCGACATTGGCGAAACACAAGGTACGCCAGTCAATTTCCCGATGATTGGTGACCCAGACCGCACGGTCAGCAACTTGTACGACATGATTCATCCAAACGCCAACGACACGATGACCGTGCGCAGCGTGTTTGTTGTTGGCCCGGACAAAAAAGTGAAACTCACCATCACGTACCCAGCGTCAACTGGCCGCAACTTCGACGAAGTGCTTCGCGTCATCGACTCGCTACAACTCACCGCAAAGTTCAAGGTTGCAACACCAGCCAACTGGACAGACGGTAAAGACGTCATCATTGGTGCTGCTGTTACTGACGAAGAGGCAAAGACACTTTTCCCAGGTGGCTGGAAGACAATTAAGCCGTACTTGCGAACCTTGGCACAGCCAAAGTAAACGCAAGACAAATTTAGTAATTTCTTACGTAACTCAAGCGCTTACATAAAGAAGTCATAAAACGACGAAATAGACTGAGGGGCATGAACAATCCCTCAGATTCAGCAGCTGCACGCGCAACAAACGTCAGCAAGATCTATGGTCACGATGACAGCGAAGTGCGCGCGCTTGACAATGTGTCAGTGGAGTTCGAAAAGGGCAAGTTCACTGCCATCATGGGACCCAGCGGCTCTGGCAAATCAACACTCATGCATTGCATGGCAGGGCTCGATGAGATGACTTTTGGTTCGGTCACTATCGATGGCATCGATGTCGCAAGTTTGAAAGATAAGGACCTCACCAAGCTCCGCAGAGACAAAATTGGTTTCGTGTTTCAGGCGTTCAACTTGGTTCCGACGCTGACTGCAGATGAAAACATCCGACTGCCGCTTCTCCTTGGCAACAACAAAGGCAATGAAGAATGGATCCAGAAAGTCATTAATACAGTTCATTTGCAAGATCGATTAAGCCACCGTCCAAGCGAACTTTCCGGTGGACAACAGCAGCGCGTCGCCGTTGCTCGCGCGCTTGCTAGCGAGCCAGCAATTATTTTTGCAGACGAACCAACTGGAAACCTCGACTCAACTACCGGAAACGAAATTCTTACCTTCATGCGTAAAGCAGTAGATGAATTAGAGCAGACCATCGTGATGGTCACCCATGATCCTGTCTCTGCAAGTTATGCAGACCGCATTGTGTTTTTGAAGGACGGAAAAATTGCTGGTGAGTTACTTGAACCAACACCAGAACTCGTTCTCGATTACATGAAGCAACTAGGTCACTAAGCCATGTGGCGCATTGCCCTTAAAGGCATCCTTGGTCGCAAGGCACGCTTAGTTCTTACTTCCCTAGCGGTCATTTTGGGCACTGCTTTCCTGTCTGGAACTGCAGTATTTTCTGCAACGTTGAACCAAACGTTCGACAATTTGTTTAGCGATGTGTTTCGTAATGTTGATTCCTATGTTCGATCAACGCAAGTTATTGAGGCAGACTTCGGACAACAAGAACGCCAGCGAATTCCTGTCGAACTGGTTGACACCGTCAAGCAAGTTTCCGGAGTTGCCGATGTACAGGCAGACATTCAGGCGTTTGCTCGAATTATTGGCAAGGACGGCAAGCCCCTCGGAACCGAAGGTAACGGACCACCAACTTTTGGAAGTGTTGGTCAAGAATTTAAAGGCGCGTTGTGGTCAATTAGCCAAGGTCGCTTTGCTGCTGGACCCACAGAGGTCGTTCTCGACGAAGCCTCAGCAAAAGCCGGAAAGTTCGTGCTCAATGACACAGTAAAGGTTGTTGCTCAATCGGGAAGTCGCGAATTCACTTTGGTTGGAATTGCGTCATACGGTGACGTGCGATCACCGGGCGGAGCAACGTTTGCGCTCTTCGACCTTGCAACGGCCCAAGAATTTCTTGCAAAACCCGGATTCATTGATGACATTTTGGTTTCTGGAGATGGTTCGCTCTCAGATACAGAATTGGCGATGGCCATCAATCAGGCAATCCCTGGCACATACAAAACCGAAACATTGACCGGTGCGCAGATCACAAAAGAAACACAGGACGAAATTGGAACTGCCTTAAGTTTCTTTGGCATTTTGCTTTCAGTGTTCAGCTACATCGCACTTGGTGTGGGCAGTTTCGTGATCTATAACGTGTTCTCCATCAGCGCTGCGCAACGCCAGCGCGAAAATGCGCTCCTCCGTGCAATCGGCGCGTCAAAGAAACAAGTGACCCGTGCAATGTTGATCGAGTCGGTTGTAGTTGGTTTGTTTGGTTCGACAGTCGGTTTGATCGCTGGTATCGGACTTTCAAAAGCACTCAGCGCATTGCTGAAAGCCGCCAGTATCGATTTACCAAGTGGTGGACTTGTAGTTCCGCGTTCAGCAATCATCAACACCATCGTGATAGGCCTCATTGTCACCGTCGCCTCGGCATGGCTACCAGCACGCCGTGCCGGCAAAGTTCCACCACTTGCCGCAATGCGCGAAACAGCAATTGAATATGTCGCACTTTCCCGCCGACGGACAATATTTGGACTTGTCCTCATCGCGCTTGGTGTTGTTTCAATAGTTTCGGTCACCAACGGTGCCAGCAAAACTTTGCTTGGTTTTGGAATTCTGTTTTTCTTTTCTGGCACCATCACACTTGGCCCAGTGATTGCTCGACCAGTTGCGTTGTTGCTGGGCAAGCCTGCAGAAAAATTCCGCGGAGTTACAGGAACAATGGCCCGCCAAAACAGTGCACGCAACCCTAAACGGACTTCGCGTACTGCTGCTCCAGTGCTCATTGGAGTTGCGCTTGTAACTGCAGTTGCAGCACTTGCAGCAAGCATTAGCTCACAAATTGATGGAGTATTTACACAACAATTCAAAGGCGACTATGCGATCAATACCACTGCTCGAGGATTCGGAGGACTCAGCCCTTCGCTTGCCGATGACATCAATGTGATGCCTCAAGTGCAGCGTGCAACTGGAATTGGTCGACTCACAGTAAAAATCGATGACAAGGGTCAATTTCTCACCACGATCAACCCAGCAACCGTTGAAGGTGTTTTTGATATTGGCCTCATATCTGGTTCGTATGCTGATCTGACTACAGAAACTATTTTTGTCTCAGAAAAATATGCGAACAACCATGACACAAAACTTGGTGACATCATCCAAGTCACATTTGCCGATGCGCAAGTGAAGACACTAAAGATTGCTGGTATTTATACATACGATGAGATCGCTGGAAAATACACCGTAAGCCGGGATCTCATAAAAGATTCATCAGTTATTTCGTTCGACCTTGGTGTCTTTATAAAACTAAAACCAGGCGTGAGCAATGAGTCTGCACGCAGTGAACTTCAAGCTGCAGTCGACAAGTATGGGCAAGGAACGTTGCTTTCAAAGCGCGAGTACATCGACTCGCAATCGGGAAGTATCAATCAACTACTTGGCCTGATCTACGGTCTACTTTTCTTGTCGGTCATCATTGCTGTGGTCGGAATCATCATCACGCTGCTTCTGTCGGTGTTTGAACGTCAGCGCGAAATAGGCCTGTTGCGCGCAGTAGGCATGACGAAGAGCCAGGTTCGCACAACTGTTCGCTGGGAAAGTGTCATCACATCGCTTATCGGGGCTGTGGTGGGGATCGTGCTGGGCGTCGGACTGGGTTGGGTCATTGTGTACGCATTGCGCGATCAGGGTCTGTCATCGTTCTCTGTTCCTATTGGGTCAACCGTGTCAATTTTGATGATGTCGTTCATCATTGGAGTACTCGCCGCCGTATATCCAGCATGGCGCGCAACTCGAGTCAACCTGCTTGCGGCAATCACCACTGCGTAATGAATCCGTCCGACATCACACCCGAGATGCTGCAATTTTTGCAGGATCGACATCTCGCAACGCTCACAACACTGAGACAAGATGGTTCGCCCCATGTTGTCGCTGTTGGTTTTAGCTACGACGCCTCAACGTGCCGAGCACGCGTGATCACTTTTTCAACTGCACAAAAAGCACTCAATGCTTCGCGAGGCGGACGAGCCGCAGTTTCACAAGTTGATGGAGGACGTTGGCTCACACTTGAAGGCACTGTACGTCTTGCAACGATGGACAATGACCCAGAAGAAGTGCGTCGAGCCGTTGCCGGATATGCACAGCGTTACCAAGACCCAAAAGAGCGCGACAATCGTGTCGCAGTAATCATTGATGTCGACCGCATTATGGGTCGGGCTTAGTTTTTTAACTAGCCAACATCGCGGAGCGAGATAATTTCGCTCATAAATTGCTTGGCAGCAGGATGACTGTCGCCCATGCTCACATCACGTTCAATGTACAACGGAGTAAAGTTTGGTCGCACAAGAGGCTCATGGGAAGTTTGACAACCCGCACACCAATACAGAACGCGATTTGCTTCTCCGTGGTGATTTACCTTCGCCACAACGCCGCAACGTGCGCATGATTTGCCCTGCCGACCATAAATTGCCAAGTGGTCTAAGGATGTATCGGCATTTTGCAGCATCTCATGAGCAAGCGTGAGCAATTCTCGACACTCTGCACGCTTGAGTGTGCCGATGTTTGCCCACGGGTGCATCTCACACGCCCACAAAATCTCGCAACGAAATACATTGCTCACTCCTCGAACGACTCGTTGATCAAGCAGTACTTCGGCAACTGTTTCATCTCGCTCTTCGTATTCCATCATGCGATCAACAGCTTCTTCGATGTCAGCATCAACGTGTGAGAGATCTGGTCCTAGTTTGCCAAGTATCGGATGGCGACGAGGATCAAAGTCGTGATACACATCGATCTCTGGCGTATTGAAACAAACAGCAACCCAGTCTTGAACTTCAATCAACACATCTGCACGCGCAGCATCTTTCCGCCAAGTATCACCATCGCGATACACATCCCACGAACTCATCATCTTCATTCGAGTGTTGAGCACGATGCCGTTATCCCAAATAATCTCAATGCTCTTATTGAGATTGCGAACTTCTTCTATGGTGCGACCAACCTGAGGCAAGAGGCTGTCCATAAGTGGTGCTTCAAATCGAACCATCTTTTTGCCCAATAACGCAGTGCGCAGTGCTGCCGCGTTGTGTTGAACTTTGCTACCGATAAGCACGAGTAAAGATTATTCACACCGCTCACCCGAGAGAGGGATATACCGTTAGTTTGAACGATGTGAATGAAAAACTTGGTGACGATGAGTTCATGATCAACCAAGACGACGCCATGGTCCGGCGTGCAGCTCAGCGATACGGCACAGTCGGTGCAATGTTGGCTGGTGGAATGCTCGTTTTTGACAAACTGCTTGGCCGGAAACCAAAAGATGAGGCTGCAGTAGTTGTTGAAGCTGCCAGCGAGCCAGGCAACATCGATGACAACGGCATCACGCTTGTTGTCGACGCCAACATGACAGTCGTTTCACCCCCACCACACCTCCGTCGGCACGACGCGCAGGCTGGTCCACGGATCGTACGAAAGCGCCGAAAACCCAACCCCAATAAGGGTTTGTAGCCCTTAAGGCAGTTGGCCTACGGAAGCCAAGGCAAGTCTGATTAAGCGGTCGTGACCACTCGTCATTTCTTTGCGCATGTGTTCGCTCACCGCTTGTTCAGGTGAAAACCATCCGAGATCGAGCGCTTGCTGACTCGGTTGACAGTCGCCCGATACCGGCACGACAAACGCAAGACTCACTGCGTGGTGTCGCGGATCATGAAAACCGCTGATTGTTGGATCTGGAAAATACTCAACGACTGTAAACGGAGCTGGCTCTGGCGGAATGTTGGGAAGTGCAAGTGGCCCAAGATCTTTTTCGAGGTGTCTGAGCAACGCTTCCCTAATACGTTCGCCCAAAAGCACCCGACCCGACACCACCGTTCGACTGATGCTGCCATCTGGTGCCTGGCGCAACAGCATGCCTACCGAAGTGACCTGACCCATATCGTCAACTCGCACGGGCACAGCATCTACATATACAAGCGGCACTTGACCGCGCACCTGATCTAGTGCGGTTGGATCCAGCCAGTTGGTTTTGATATCGATTTGATCGCTCACCATTTCTATTGTCACAGATGCCAGCCGTCCACCGTGGAATACCTAGCCGTGTCACTGTGACTGCCAAGTGAGTGTGGCAAAATTCGTGCATGACCAAACCACAAACTGCTGCAACCAGCGCCAAAATTATGGCCGCATTCTTATTGACGGCAGGGGTAATGCACTTCGTCAACCCAACTTTTTTTGACAACATTGTTCCCCCATGGTTGCCGCCAAGCGAACGCTTTTGGACATACATCAGCGGCGTTGGCGAGCTCTGCATCGGACTAGGTCTGCTCATGACGGCAACACGTAGGCGTGCAGCACTGGGTGCATTTGGATTATTTCTTGCGGTCTATCCTGCAAACCTCTATATGGCCTGGGATTGGCGTGATCACGCACTCAGCGACCAACTTGTTGCCTATGTTCGCCTGCCGCTGCAATTTGGGTTGTTTTGGTGGGCACTCTCGATCGCCCGAGCAAATGCTCTACCAGTTGCCAGCGACGTACTTGGTTTCCAAGAACGCGAGTAGCCCATCGTGGCCGCCTTCGCGGCCAATGCCCGACGCCTTGACTCCACCGAACGGTGCTGCAGGGTCAGAAACAATTCCACGATTGAAGCCGATCATTCCGGCCTCTAGCGACTCGGCAACACGCATGCCCTTTGCGGCATCACGGGTAAATACGTAGCTCACCAGTCCATATTCGACATCGTTGGCAAGACGAATCATCTCGGCATCATTGCCACACGAGACGATTGGCGCAACTGGTCCAAATATTTCGTCTTTCAAAATCTCATCATCGGGCGACACGTTGGCCAACACGGTGGCCTGAAACCCAAATGCCGGCGTCGTCACCGACTTACCACCACACAAAACTTTTGCTCCCCTGCTCACCGCACCATCCACCATCGCGGTCACCGACTCTTGCTCTGCACGAGACACAAGCGGACCAAGCGTTGTCGTCGCATCGAGTCCATTGCCGAGAACCAATGCCGACATGCGTGCAGTCAACTTATCTGTAAATTCGGCGAGCACTGAATCGTGTACATAAAAACGATTGGCTGCGGTGCAGGCTGCACCTCCGTTGCGCATCTTCGCAAGCATTGCGCCGTCCACTGCCGCATCAATATCGGCATCACCAAAAACGAGAAACGGCGCGTTGCCACCCAATTCCATACTGCAGTTAATGACACGTGGAGCAGCTTGCGCGAGCAAAATCGAACCAACTTTGGTCGATCCGGTAAAACTCAGCTTGCGTACCTTTCCCGAATCCATCATTGCTGCTACGGCAGGACCAGATGGATTGGTAACGACCACGTTGACAACGCCAGCGGGCACACCTGCGCGCTGTAATACGTCGGCAATTGCAAGTGCGGTGAGCGGCGTGTCTTGCGCAGGTTTCAGTACCACTGTGCAACCTGCTGCGAGTGCAGGCCCAATCTTGCGAGTTGCCATAGCAGCAGGAAAATTCCATGGTGTTGCCAGCAGCGCTACACCAACTGGCTGTCGACTGACCATTAGCCAATTGGCACCGCCTGGCGCACGCCTGTAATCGCCATCAATTCGCACTGCTTCTTCACTAAACCATCGAAAGAATTCGGCGGCATAAGCAACTTCTGCTCGTGAGTCGGCAAGTATTTTGCCCATCTCGAGAGTGATCAAACGTGCAAGTTGCTCTTGTTCGGCCATCATGATCTCGAATGCTTTGCGCAAGATTTCTGCACGCACACGCGGCGCCGTTGCACGCCACGAAACAAATGCTGCGTCTGCGGCATCTACCGCTTGCAAACAGTCTGAAATAGATGCATTTGCAACGCTCGCCAATGACTTGCCAGTCGCTGGGTTGAGCACATCGATCTGAGTGGCAGACCCAACCCACTCACCATTAATAAATGACTGCGTTCGTAAATTGCTCATAATGTCAACATTCATGGCTGTTCAATTAGTCCTTTGTTAATTCGACACCAGCAATTTCTTTAATTCGGTCGCGCAAGAAGTCAAAAGCAGTTTTGTTTTCGGCAATCAATACGTCGTCAGCAGGATGTAAAAACAATGGTGTTGAGACGCGTGATCTGGTTGCTGCTTCGCCAATTGGGTTAATCACCTGGTGCGTTGTACTCGGGTAATAACCACCGGTCACATAATTGAGCATGTCGCCCGCATTAATTGCAACGCTGCCTGGGTCGCATGGCACGTCGTGCCACTTGCCATCCAGATCACGCACTTGCAAACCTGGCTCATTCGCTGCTGGCAACACGGTGATCATGTTGATGTCTTCGTGAGCTGCGGCGCGCACTGAACCAACTGGCTCGTTTCCCTTGAGCGGCGGATAATGCAAAATTCGCAATAGCGTTCGCTTGGTGCCAACAATCATTTCGGAAAGTGGCATTGAAAAAGATTGAGAAATACTCTTCGGAGTATTAGCTTCCACCCACGTCAGTAGCTCAGACGCAAGCGACCAACCAGCCTGATACATAGCGGCCGCACTTGCCGACTCAACTGCCGGCTGACGACCCCACGGGTACCAGTGAAAATACTCTTTAATATCCGGAAGCGAAGCACCTACGGCCTGTTCGGCTTCTTCAAGTGGACGATACCCATCTTGTGCACCTTCACCTGGCAAGTAATCCCACTTATTGCCAGCGCGAAAAAAATTAAGCCACTCACTTTGCAGTTGTTGCACCATGTCGTACTGAATCGGATGATTGGTAAGAACAGCAAAACCTGTATTACGCAATGACTCAGTGAAACGCTTTGGTGCATCTGGTGATTGATAATCGACAACTGCGACATCCATAACAACATCCTATGGACAATCAGCGTTGGTCTAGTGTGGCTCGGTGGCCCATAAGCGATTGATCTATATTTTGCAGATTGCAATGGGTTTTCTTGCAGCTGGTTACGGCGTGATGTTTACAATGCTCGACGACTGGCGTGACAAATTTGGCATTCAAGAAACCGGGCTTGGCATCATCATTGCTGCCGGTTTTTTTACTTCGTTTGTAGCCCAACTGACTATCGCCCCATATGCCGACAAGGGCCATGCGCGCCGCTTGCTCACTTGGGGTGTTGCTGGCAATGTGGTCGGTGCCATCGTGATGGCATACGGCTCATCAATGACGGGTTTTATTTTCGGTCGCGTACTCATGGGCATCGGCGCCGGCATTGCAATCCCTGCCATTAAGCGCATCGTCATTGTCAGCGACCAAGAAAATATGGGAACCAACTTGGGTCGCGGCGTCGCCATTGAAGTCGGTGGTTTTGCGCTTGGACCAATTATTTCGGCGCTCACCGTTGGCAAGTTTGGCTTGGCTGCACCATTTTTGATTATCGCCGCGATTCTTGTGGTGATGGTGGCGTTGATCGCACGCGAGGACATCCAAGAAACTCCAGCCGAAGATCGCACCACCGAGCGTTTTGCTATTGACTTATTGCGCATCAGACCTCTGCTTGGCGCAATACTCATTGGCGTCGCTTTGTATGTGATGATCGGCGTCTTCGACCCGCTGTGGGTAGTGATGATGGATGACATGGGTGCACCTAATTGGGTAGGCAACGCAGGCATTTCTATTTTTGGAATGCCATGGATTTTGTTTGCAACTGTCGGTGGCACCATCGCCCAAAAATATGGCCCGTTTCGCGTGAGTGCTTTCGGGCTCGCAATTGGTGCTTTTTATATGACGTCGTACGGATTCATTGGCAGCCCATATTGGATGCTCGGTATTGGCGTTACTCAATCAGCTCTCGATGCACTCACCGTCACTGGCACAGGGATTGTCGTCGCCCAAGTCGCTCCACCAGAGCGTCAAGCGGGAGCATCAGGGTTGCTCGGTGGACTCCAAACACTCACTGGCGGAATTGTCGCCATGATTGCTGGCAGCGTGTACGAGCACTACGGCCGGCAAGCCGCATTTGTTGCTACGGGCATCACCATGTTCACGCTCGTGTGCCTTGGTTGTGTGCTTGTTGGACCAAAATACCTTCGACGACCAGCCAGTGCGAGCGAATTGACTATCGCACCGTAGATTTACGGAATGGAATTTAGATACCTTGGCCGAAGCGGCTTCAAAGTCTCAGCAATTAGTTATGGCAACTGGATCACGCACGGCAGCCAAGTAGAAGAAGATGCTGCCAACGCATGCGTCAAGCGTGCACTCGAACTTGGCATCACGACGTTTGATACAGCCGACGTTTACGCAGGCACTCGCGCAGAAGCAGTGCTTGGTCGTGCGCTCGCTGGGGTGCCACGCGAAAGCATCGAAGTATTTACAAAGGTCTATTTTCCTACTGGCGGTGGTGTCAACGATCGTGGCTTGTCGCGCAAACACATCATGCACTCGATCGATGCTTCGCTCAAGCGACTCAATATGGATCACGTCGATTTGTATCAAGCACACCGCTACGACGTCGAAACTCCGCTTGAAGAGACCATGCTTGCTTTTGCCGACATTGTTCGCCAAGGCAAAGCTCTGTATATAGGTGTGTCCGAGTGGGACGCCGATCAGATCACTCGTGGTGCAGAACTTGCGCGCGAACTACATGTGCCGTTTATTTCCAACCAACCTCAGTACTCAATGTTGTGGCGCGTAATCGAAGAAGAAGTCGTGCCAGCAAGTGAGCGCGAAGGGTTATCGCAAATCGTGTGGTCACCGATGGCTCAAGGTGTGCTCACAGGCAAGTACCTACCTGGCCAACCACCGCCAGATGGTTCGCGGGCAACCGACGAGTTGAGTGGCAAAAACTTCATCTCACGCTGGCTCACTGACGACACTTTGACAAAAGTGCAAGAACTCAAACCAATTGCGGCAGAGGCTGGCATCACGATGGCACAGATGGCCATTGCATGGGTGTTGCAAAACAAAAATATTGCATCAGCAATTGTTGGCGCCACTCGCCCAGATCAACTTGACGACAACGTGAAGGCAGCAAACATTGTGCTCGAGCCTGCAATCTTGTCGGCAATCGACAAGGTCCTCGAAGGCATTATCGTCAGCGATCCTCGCCTGACTGTGTCACCAAAAACTCGCTTTTAATCTCGCAGTTTTCCTAAATGATTACGGCTCAAGGGCCAGTAAACAAACCACTGCGATCGCCCTTCATCGGCGGGAGCACTTCACCTTCGTGGCGATTAATTTCTGCTCGACCAACAACGTGCCAGTGCACTTCATCTGGACCGTCTGCAAGACGCAATGTTCGCTGACCTGCATACATACGCGCGAGTGGTGTCCATTGCGAAACGCCTGCGCCACCAAACACTTGAATGGCTTCATCAATGATTTTGCATACGCGCTCTGGCACCATTGCTTTCACAGCGCTTACCCAAATGCGCGCTTCGGCATTACCGAGTGTGTCCATTGCTTTTGCGGCTCGAAGGACCATCAGGCGCATTGCCTCAATCTCGATACGCGCTTTACCAATCACTTCAGTGTTCTTGCCAAGTCGCGCAATTGGCTTGCCAAATGCTTCACGGCTCAGCCCACGCTGCACCATAAGTTCGAGCGCACGTTCCGCTGCACCAATCGAGCGCATGCAGTGATGAATACGTCCTGGTCCTAAACGGACTTGTGAAATCTCGAAACCTCGACCTTCACCCAGCAACATGTTGCTTGCTGGCACACGTACATCAGTGAAACGTAAGTGCATGTGACCGTGAGGCGCATCGTCTTCGCCAAATACATCCATGTGGCCAAGGATTTCTACTCCTGGGGTGTCCATCGGCACGAGTATTTGTGAATGCCTGCCATGTGGCGGTCCATCTTGGCTTGTTCGCAGCATGCAAATCAATATCTTGCAGCGTGGGTCTCCTGCTCCAGAGATATAAAACTTCTCACCGTTGATGAGCCACTCGTCACCGTCCTTCACCGCGCGACACTCAAGATTCTTGGCATCGGATGATGCCACGTCTGGTTCGGTCATCGCATATGCGGAACGTATTTCGCCGGCAAGCAGCGGCTCGAGCCAACGCTTCTTTTGCTCCGGGGTGCCAACGCGCTCCAGCACCTCCATGTTGCCCGTGTCTGGCGCACTGCAGTTAAAACACTCTGATGCAATCGGGTTCTTGCCCAATTCATTTGCAATGTATGCATAGTCAAGGTTTGACAAACCTTCGCCGGTCTCAGCGTTTGGCAAAAAGAAGTTCCATAATCCTTTGGCCTTTGCCTTGGCCTTTACCGATTCGAGCAACTCAAGTTGACCTTTGCCGTACTGCCAGCGATCTGGTCTTCCTTCACCGAGTCGAAAAAACTCATCCGTAATTGGATTGATTTCCTTGGCAACAAATTCTTTGACGGCTTCAAACAATGGAACCGCTTTGGCCGACATGGCCAAGTTCATCGCGTCGTCTGTGGCTATTCCTGAGTGCATTCCGGGCTTTGGCATAACCCCACGCTACCCGTCTTGTCGATTTGCCGACCTAGTCAGAGAGCTACGAGGTTGAGGATTCGGAAAGTATGACGAGCGGTATCTCGCGCGATGTCTTTTCTTGATATCCCGCGTATCCCTTAAACGCTCCAGCAACTACCGGCCACATACGTGCGCGCTCTTGAGTGTTTGCTGTTCGCGCAGTCATGATCTTGTGAGGTGCACCTTTATATGACACCTGCACCTGTGGGGTCTCAAGCAAATTGAGATACCACGCTGGATGATGGTCGTCGCCACCGCGAGAAGCGACAATCACAATCTCGCCATTTTCTTGCAACGGCGAGGTCAACAAACAACTACGTGGTTCCCCACTTTTGCGACCAATAGTTGTGAGTTCGAGCACGGGCATGTTGCCTGCTGTCCAACCTGCTTTGCCACGTGTGACGCCGAGGATCAGTCGATGCACACCATTCATTGTTTTCAGCATTCGGTCACTAGGCATGAGCACCCTCCATTACATATTTTGGTTTGAATAATACGAAGAATACTGCTCCACCAAGAATGATGCATGCTGATGAAACAAATAGAGGCTGGCTCGAGGTGATGCCGGTGGTGATGTAGCCAACCAATATTGATGCCGGAACTTGAGCAAGGCTCGACACACTTGAATAAATACCCATCGCCTGACCCTGTTGACCCATCTCGGCAGATCGACTAATCAAGCTGGACATGTTTGCCATCGTCAATCCGTTAAACAACGTGAAGAATGGGATGACGAGATACAAATACGATGACGACGACGTCGGAATAACGAAGTACACCAACATCATTGTGCCCAAGCCAAACAGACTGAATCGCAACACTTTCCAGTCAGCCAATTTCTTTGCAACTTTGCCCACCACTACTGCTTGCGATACCGCAATAAACAAACCGACGATTGCGAAATAGTCGCCGATCTTTGCAGAAGAGAAATTGAAGTTGTTGCGCAGGTAGACGCCGAAGAATGTTGTGAAGAATGTAAAACCTGCGCTAAACAAAAACCCTGTCATCAGCACTACCCGAAGACGATCTGATTTGAATCCGTTAATCACGTTGCTGACCGACTGACTCACTTTGATCCGACCACCATGAAACCTCTCTTTCAAGGTTTCAGGGAGCATCGTCAAAATGCTTGCGCAGTTAGCGAGCGACAGGATTGCTGCAAACCAAAACGGTGTGGTTGCACCGAACCAACTTGGGGTATGAAACAAACCATAAAAACTTGTGTCAGGAGTGCTGAGTCGTCCACCGAGATATGGCCCGATAATAAATCCGAGTCCAAATGCGGCACCGAGCATGCCGAAGTTCTTCGCTCTATTTTCGTGTGTGCTCACATCACCGATCGCTGCTTGGGCAACCGCCAAGTTGCCTCCAGTAATGCCGTCGAGTGCACGCGCTGCAAACAGCAGAGGAATATTTGCTGTGCTGATACCGATTGCAAACAATGCATACCCAATTGCAGTACCGAAGATAGAAAACGCGAGGACTGGCTTACGCCCGTGTCGATCCGACAACTGCCCAAGAATTGGCGCTGCAATAAAAATGCAAAACGGAAATATTGCTTGTAGCCAGCCGAGCATGATGAGTCCCTGGGTGAACGACCAGGCTTCGGGGGTCACACGAAAGGGCGATCCCGGGCTAATCAGCAGCGGAAATACTGGAATCAAAATTCCGAATCCGAGCATGTCTACAAAAATTGTAAGGAAAATAGCCACCATCGGGTTTTTACGCATCCGACGACATTACTACCCACCCTCTACAGTGTCTCGGATGAAAGACATCTTCTCACTCAATGGTCGTGTAGCTCTCGTAACTGGTGGATCCCGTGGTATCGGGGCCATGATCGTCCAAGGATTCTTGGAGCATGGTTGTTCTCGTGTCTATATCACTGCTCGCAAAGCTGCGCAGTGTGATGCTGCAGCAAAGAATCTCAGCATGTATGGCGAATGCATCTCGATCCCAGGAGATATTTCGACACAGGCAGGCGTTGAAGCACTTGCCGCCGAAATCGCAAAACGTGAAGAGACGCTTGACATTCTTGTCAATAACGCTGGCGCTGCATGGGGTGCAAAGTTTGACGATTTTCCAGAAAGTGGATGGGATAAGACGGTCGACCTCAATTTGAAAACGCCGTTCTTTCTCACCCAAGCACTCGCACCTCAACTACGCGCTGCCGCTGCAAAAAATGGTCACCTTGCGAAGGTCATCAATATCGCATCCATTGACGGCATCTCTACCAACATGGAAGAGACCTATCCATATGCGGGAAGCAAAGCCGGGCTCATCCATATGACGAAGCGCATGGCACTGCGCCTCATCAAAGATGGCATTGGCGTCACTGCAATTGCGCCTGGTGCATTTGCTTCCGACATGAACAAGGTTGCACGCGATCACGGTGACGCAATTGCTGCGGCAATTCCATCTGGTCGTATTGGCACCCCGGAAGATATGGCTGGTGCCGCGATTTATTTGGCTTCTCGTGCCGGCGACTACGTCGTTGGTTCAACTGTCGTTGTCGATGGTGGAGTCACCTACGCACGATAATTATTTACGTGGCTTTTTAGTGTTTAGATAGTTTCCGATTGATGCACGAAGCTTGACAATTCCAATGCCGGTTGTCGAGCTCACCCACACAATGTCTTCTTGAGTAAGACCACAGCCACGAGCAAGATCTCGCTTGCGGGTTTCGAGTTTTGAGGGCTTCACTTTGTCGAGCTTTGTTGCGACAACAGTAAATGGAATTCCATTTTCTTCCAACTCGCCCAACACTTGTTGGTCAAGATCGGTAGGCCCGATAACTCCGTCGACTAACGCAAAGACCATCACTAAAGACTCGCGGTCAAGCAAATAATCAGTGATCATGCTCTGCCAACGCTTGCGCACATTTCCAGGTGCTGCTGCATATCCGTAACCCGGCAAGTCCACAACAGTTCCACCATCTGGTGTTTCAAACAAGTTGATCAACTGTGTGCGGCCAGGCGTATTTGAAACTCGAGCAAGCTGTTTGCGATTTGCAAGCGCGTTGATGAGCGATGACTTGCCCACATTCGATCTACCAACTACTGCAACTTCTATTGGCGATTCTGGTAGATCACGAATATTGACGGCCGAGGTAACAAACTCAAGTTGCAGAGGCCCAGACACGTAGTTGAGTGTATTGACTAACCCTGTGCGCTGATTGCGATGGCTTGATACCGGTCAAAGCCCTCGACCCATATAGATCCTTGCGCACCCATCACGAAGCCGGCTGTTGCAAATGCATCTGCCCACATCAAGTCAGGCCCAACAACACTGAATGAGAGCAGTGGACTCACAAATTGATCTGTACGACCATCCCAAATGTGTCGGCCACGTGCTGCAACTCCTGATGTCGCAATTGCAAAACCTTCGGGAATTTCAACGATGCAGCGAACTTGTTGATCATCCGTTGGATCAACAATGCCAACGCTCCACAGTTCTCCTGAAGATTGTCGACCAGCTGTTTGAATATCTCCGCCAACTGACAAATACCAATTGTTTAGACCTTGCTCGGTCAAGAGCCGAGATGCACGTTGTGTTGCCCAACCTTTGACGAAGCCCGCTGGATCAAGTGTGCCATCTGGCCTCCGTGCACGAAATGCGCCGTTGCTTGCATGTTCAAGCCATGTGCAAGCGTCGAAAACCTCGATCACCTCGCGCGATGCATCCAACAGGTGCAACTCCCCTCTGCTGATGCGAGAGATTTCACTCGTTTCTATAAATGTTGAAAATTTCTGCTCGATACCCCACAACAGATCAACCACACTGCGCCACGCTTGCTCTGCAACTTCCGCATCGCAAACATCATCAATATGCAAGCTCGCAGCAGTGCCCATGGCTTTTGCTACAAATTTGTGATTGAGCGCAATGGTCATGGACGTGAATCCAGTACTGCCTGTAGTGCCGCGACATATGCCTGCCATGAGTACGTTGCACCGGAAACTGCACGAATTTTTGCGCTGTGAATTTTTGCAGCTTCCTGATTGTAAATCGGCAACGCATAGTTATTGATCTGCACCGATGTGCGTCGGTCATTAGGAAATTGCAGCACGGTCACGTTGCACAACACATTTGCTTTTGTGAATTGTGTTTGTAGCTGAATCACGCCATACCGAAACTGTGCAGAAGGGCTCGCCACAACATCACCGTCGCATGCGCCTGGGTTGGCTGGTGCGGCTGTCACAGGGGCTGCGGTAACTGGTGTTGCAGTCGCAGGCACAGGAGTCGGTGCAAGCGTTGTGTTGGTTGGTTGTGCGACAGGCGCAGTGGTACTTGGGTCAGCAACAATTGTTGTAGGCGTATTCGGATCGACAACAGGATTCGTCGTTGCATCCGTGAGTCCAACAGATCCAGCAGTAGAGCCGTCAAGCATCGAAACAAAGCCAACACCTACTGCTGTTAGTGCAACTGCTGGCATGACTTGGCGGGCAAATGACGGCTTCGACTGTCTTCCAATTGGAGGTCTATTTTGCGACATGATTTACCACCAGGCTCTCTCTGCATGAATGTTTTCCGACGGAACTCCGGCCGCTTTTGAGCCACGTTGCACTGCCTTGATCATCGACTCTGGACCAGCAACCATCACCACCCGACTAGCAAGATCAGGAATGAGTTTGAGCAATACATTCGGCGAAAATGGGTCAGCAACTTTCAATTTTGCGCGAGGCCCGATCAGAGTGTGCACACGACCATTGCGTTCTTTGACAAGCGCCTCAATTTCTTCAAGATGCGAGACTTCTATATTGGAGTGCGCGCGATAGAGAACAATCGGTTCGCTTGAAGGCTTGAGGTGTTCGAGATACGAAACAATTGGCCCAATTCCGACTCCACCAGCAACAAGCAGTGCCTTTTTTTCACCAACCACGTCCGGCGTACACACTCCATACGGTCCTTCTGCAATGACTTTTGTGCCAACACGAATTTTTGTCATGGCTTCGCTTGCTTCACCACGAGCCTTGATCGTAAATCGCAAGCCGGCTGTTGTGGGCACTGACGACAACGAGAATGGATTCGCCTGCCACCATCTGCCAGCTACGACTTGACGAAGCAGATAAAACTGTCCAGCTTGAGCACGGTGTTTTTGCAAGTGCGACCCCTGCAACACAACGCTCGTCACTCCTTGGGCTTCATGCGTTACAGAGGCCACTCGAAGTGGACGCATGCTTGCTCGCACCAACGAACCCCATCGGCTCCAGATAATCCACAAGATAATGGACACGTGCATTCCAACCCAGAACCATCGAGCAAGTTTGTCGGTTGCAAAGTCACTACCCAACACAATCTGGTGCGAGAACGACATCGCAAGTCCTACATATACGGTGAGGTGTACGAAGTACCACATCTCGTAAGACAACTGGTTGCGAAACCACTTGAGCGAGCTGAGTGTCACCAACAAGATGATGAGCGTGCCGACCGCAGTAAGCGCCATGTATGACTCGCCACCTGTAAGCGACTTCACCGCGTTAAATACTCCGCCTGGTGTCGACCATGCCCAAACACTGAACACAATGTGCAAGATCAAGAGCATTGACATTGAAACACCAAGTAAGCGGTGCCAGTTGAGCAATCGATCAAGGCCATATTTTCGCTCCAGCAGCGGGGTGCGAGTCACCAAAATGAGTCCAAGCAGTCCTGCTTCGCTGCACAACAAACCAGTGATCTGATCAAGTGCGGTCATCTTTGTGACTATCGAATTACCGAACCCGATCATTCCTCCGTGATGCCACCACATGCCCACAACAACAAGCGTGAGGAAACCAATGACAGCGCCAACATCGGTGTCGCGAATCAAGCTGGTTCCAGGCGAGCGAAGTTTCCTAATTGGCATACGGTTTGCTCGCTGAGGCATGTCTCTATTCTTCAAGAATTAGGTAAGAAAAACCCAAGAACGAGTCGTTTATTTGGCTAAAACCGTGAGTTTTGGGGAGCACTTTGAGAAAATTCTCCAGATATTTCGACTCACGCATTCATGAGCGAACCAGTTAAGTAAACCTTACGCATCGCACACTGATCAACGTTGATGATCATCCTGTTTGTCATGACTAACAAATTTTGATGCGGAAAAGTTTTCGCGAGCGTTTCAAGTTGA
Organism: Actinomycetota bacterium; assembly: GCA_009698745.1. Lineage (GTDB taxonomy): Bacteria > Actinomycetota > Acidimicrobiia > Acidimicrobiales > Ilumatobacteraceae > UBA3006. The sequence continues at coordinate 3,449 of WLPO01000016.1, read as the reverse complement.
CGAACTCGTAATAAATATTTTTGCGGGAGTAACTTCAGGTACACACCCCAAACAAATGGAGGAAACACCAACATGAGTGTCACCGACAATACAAAGAATGAAAAACTTATTGGAAGACAAGATTTAGATGACATCGAAGCAATTTTGGCGATGAGCAATCACGACGAAGATGGTTCACTGCACTACGTCACAGACAACGCGCCAACAATCTTCACATGGGATTACGAAACTCGCAGGCCACAACTTCGCAAGTTGTACGAAAAGGCCAAGACCGGTCAGTGGAATGCTGAAACAGATTTTGATTGGAAACAATCGGTTGACATTGAGGGAACAATCACTGCCGACCAAGCGATCACCGGAGCAGGACTTGATCCATCGCGTTATGCCGATACCCCAATCGCCAAGTGGGGCGACAAGGAATGGCTGAATTTTGGTATCGAGGGACGCAACTGGACGCTGTCACAGTTTTTACACGGTGAGCAAGGTGCGCTCATTTGCACAGCAAAAATTACTCAGACTGTTCCATGGCACGATGCCAAGTTGTATTCGGCTACTCAGGTCATGGACGAGGCACGACACGTAGAAGTGTTTGCAAAATATCTCAACGAGAAACTCGGTGGTGAGTATCCAATCAATATCCATCTGCGCATGCTGCTCGACGACATCATTAACGATGGCCGCTGGGACATGACCTATCTGGGTATGCAGATCATGGTTGAGGGTCTCGCGCTTGCTGCGTTTGGATTCATGCACCAACTCACCACCGAGCCACTACTCAAGCAGATCCTGCGCATGGTCATGAGCGATGAAGCTCGACACGTGGCCTTCGGTGTGATCAGCCTGCAAGAGGTGTATGCACAAATGTCTGATTCCGAAATCAAAGAGCGCCAAGAATTTGCATACGAGGCGAGCGTGCGCATGCGCGACCGTTTCTTGCAGCAAGAAGTATGGGAGCGCATGGGCCTCAAGCCCCGCGAGATCCTTCCATTCCTCATGGGCGATCCAACACGCATCATGTTTCAACAAATGTTGTTTGCCAAGATTGTTCCCAACTGCAAAAAGTTGGGGCTACTTGACCGCAACGACAAATGGTTGCGTCACCGCTTCGAGGAGATGGGCGTCATCAAGTTTGAGACATGGGAAAATACTGCTGATGACTACCTGGCTTTTGAGATCGGCAAGGAAATTAAGACCGTCTAAACGGACGGAGTCCGTTGGCGGGAACAGTTCCAAGTAGCCCGCGCTGAAAATCATCAAAGGCTTGTTGTAGTTCGTCCCGGGTATTCATGACGAAAGGTCCGTGCTGAGCAACTGGTTCGCGTATTGGCTGACCACCGAGCAACATCACATCAAGTGCTTCGTGTGCCGAAGCGCGCAGCGTGATTGAGTCACCATCAACGAACACCGCAAGTTGACCGAGTTTGATTTGGTGTGCATCGTCACCAACAGTGCCGCTTCCCGACAACACGTAAGCAAGTGCGTTGTACGACGTGTCCCAAGGCAACGTCATCAGTGCTCCGGCACTGAGAGTTGCGTGCGCAACCACAATTGGTGTTTGTGTCGAACCGGGCCCATGATGGCCACCAAGATCTCCGGCGATGAGACGCACAAGTGCGCCTCCGTCTTCCGAAGACAACAACACCACCTGATCGCCTTCCAAGTTTTGGTAAGCAGGCGAAATCATTTTCAGTTTGGAAGGCAAGTTGACCCACAACTGAATTCCATGAAATAGACCGCCCCGAATGACCAAGTCTTCTGGTGGAGTTTCAATGTGCAAGATCCCGCTACCCGCTGTCATCCACTGGGTGCCACCGTTTTCTATGATGCCGCCGCCGCCATGACTGTCTTGATGCACGAAGGTGCCGTCCATTAAATACGTAACGGTTTCGAAGCCACGATGCGGATGCCAATCAGTGCCGCGTGGTTCGAGCGGAGCGTAATTAATTTCGCCCATTTGATCCATCATGATGAATGGATCGAGATCAACTGTTGAAACGCCGGCGAAAGCACGGCGAACCGGAAAACCCTCACCCTCAAAACCACTTGGCGCGGTGGTAATCGAGCGCACTGAACGAGAGCGCTTGGATAATGCCGCACTCACTCGTGGAAGCGTCAGTGTGTCTGCAGTTACTGCTGGCATAAAGGATTCTTTTTAGGCGGAAACACTATTTGGGTGAGTACGTCGACAGGAAGTTTCCGATACGACCAATGGCTTCAGTGAGATCTGCCGCCCATGGCAATGTCACGATGCGCAAGTGATCTGGAGTCGGCCAGTTGAAACCTGTCCCCTGTACTACTAATACGTGCTCGGCTCGCAACAAATCGAGCACAAACTTGCGGTCATCTGAAATCGGATACATATTTGGATCAAGTTTTGGAAATACGTATAACGCGCCCTTTGGCTCGACGCATGAAACTCCAGGAATTTTGCGCAACGCGGTTATCGCGGCATTGCGCTGCTCGAGCAGTCGCCCGCCTGGCAATACCAAGTCCTTAATACTTTGTCGTCCGCCAAGCGCGGTCTGAATAGCGTGCTGAGCTGGAACGTTGGCGCACAATCTCATATTGGTGAGCATTGTGATGCCTTCGATATAACTCGCTGCGTGTTTGCGAGGGCCGGTCATCACCATCCACGCAGCGCGAAAGCCCGCGAGACGATATGCCTTCGAGAGACCATTAAACGTGAGAGTAAAAACGTCTGGGGCAATTGATGCAAAAGTCGTGTGCACAGCATCGTCGTACAAAATCTTGTCGTAGATTTCGTCTGCCATCACAATGAGATTTCTCTCTGCAGCAAAATCGGCAATCTCTCGCAAAATCTCTGGGCTATACACAGCACCAGTTGGATTATTTGGGTTGATGATCACGATTGCTTTTGTGCGATCGCTTACTTTTGCCCTGATGTCGTTCATGTCGGGCATCCAACCATTTGATTCGTCGCACAAATAATGCACTGGAGTGCCGCCCGACAAACTTGTCGATGCAGTCCACAACGGATAGTCAGGTGCGGGAATCAAGACTTCGTCGCCCTCATTAAGCAATGCATTGAGTGCGACCTGAATAAGTTCGCTCACTCCATTGCCCAACCACACGTCGTCCACGTCGGTGATATCGATGCCGCGCTCTTGATAGTGCTGCACAACTGCTGTGCGCGCCGACAAGATGCCTTGTGAATCTGAGTAGCCCTGCGAAATTGGCAAATTGCGCACGACTTCAACTAACACTTCTGGCGGAGTCTCAAAACCAAACGGTTGAGGGTTTCCGATATTGAGTTTGATGATTCGGTGTCCTGCAGCCTCGAGTCGCTTGGCTTCTTCAAGCACAGGCCCACGAATGTCATACAAGACATTGGCCAACTTGTGCGACTGCATGATTTCCATGAGAGTCAAGGCTACGCCGAGGCGCTTGTCAGCCACGCCTTATTTATGGCCGTACCGCTAAATTTAGAG
>WLPO01000015.1 GCA_009698745.1 Actinomycetota bacterium | reverse complement strand
TGTGGTCCGCCTTCACGACTTGCACCGTTGTCTGACAGCAACGCAATCATCGTGTTGTCGGTCAAATTGTGCTCATCCAAAAAGTCGAGCAAACGACCAATCTGTGCATCGGTGTGATCGAGCATTGCAGCAAAAGCTTCTTGCAAACGGCAAGCAAATAATTTTTCGTTGGCGGTCAGTTCAACCCACGGACGCACGCCAGGGTTGCGCGGCGAAAGCACGGTGTCGGGCGGAACAATACCCATCTCGATCTGTCGTTTAAACCAAACATCGCGATGCACATCCCAACCTTCGTCAAACTTGCCGCGCCACTTCGCCAAGTAGCTATCAGGCGCATGATGCGGTGCGTGCTGTGCGCCGAATGCGAGATACAAGAAAAATGGACGATCGGGTCGAACTGAAACCAGATCTCGTATCCAAGTTGTTGATTGATCAACAAGATCTTCCGAGAGGTGATAACCCTCTTCTGGAGTGCGCGGCGGCAAAATATGTTGATTGTCGCGAGTGAGTTCAGGATAGAACTGATCAGTCTCGCCATTCAGAAATCCGTAGAAGCGATCGAAACCTTTTTGCAACGGCCAGTTGGTGTGCGGACCTGCTGCAGTGCACTCTTCCATTGGAGCAAGGTGCCACTTGCCCGCGCATAACGTTGCGTAACCCTCGAGGCGCAATACTTCGGCCATCGTTGCTGCCTTCGGGGTGATGCCTCCGCGCATATTTGGAAAACCTGTGTTCCAATTGGACACACCGCGCATGCCCACTGCGTGATGATTGCGACCTGTCAGCAAACTTGCGCGTGAAGGTGAGCACAATGCTGTCGTGTGAAAACCGGTGTAGCGCAAACCATTTTGTGCGAGGCGATCAATATTCGGCGTGTGCAGTGTGCTTCCAAAACAGCTTGGGTGAGAGAAGCCCATGTCATCAAAAACGATGGTGATGACATTGGCCCCATGTAGACCCTTTGGCAAGTCTGGCCATGCTGGTGTGGACGTCTGATATGACGAATCGATTGTCCCCGCAAATTCGGGTTCGTTTGGGTGTACCGACTTATTTTGAGCCATCTCACTATCCCCCGTTTTCTATGTACTTCGGTTCCAATTCTTGCTCTCACCAACTTTTCTCATAGTGTATGCAAAAAGTTTGCTAGGTTCGTAATCGCTCGAATTATTGCACTACCACTGGAGGCCTCATGGAAGTCATTTTGCTCGGTACAGGAAGCCCAATGCCAGACGCCAAGCGTGGTGGCCCAGCGACGTTGGTGAAGGCCGGCGCAACCCAAATTTTGGTCGACGCCGGACGTGCAGTTGTCATGCGACTCACAGGGGCTGGCTCGTTGCCCATTTTTTTGTCAGGTGTATTGATCACTCATCTCCACAGCGATCACTTGACCGACCTCAACGATGTCATCACTACGCACTATGTCATGAGTCAGGCAGAGACTCCGCTTCACATTTACGGACCACCACGTACGCAAGAAGTGGTAAACGGAATACTCGCTTCACTTGCTCCAGACATCAGCTACCGGCTCGCACATCACCCAGACACGTTGTGGTGGCAACCAAAAATCATCGTCACCGAAGTAACACCTGGCATGACGTTCACGATCGGAGAAGCGCAGATTTCTGTTGGCGAGACCAATCACGCACCAGTTGAGCCAACAGTTTCGTACCGCATCGAACACGAAGGCAAGTCTCTCGTGCTAGGTGGAGATGGCATTCCATGCGAAACACTGGACGCTATTTGCAAAGGTGCCGATGCATATGTGCAGACAGTAATTCGTGAAGATCTCGTCAGCCTTGTCAAGAACAAACGCTTCCTCGATATTTTGGATTACCACTCCACTGTCGAACAAGCAGCACAAACAGCAACACGCGCTGGTGTGAAGAAGTTGATTTTGACGCACTACGTACCAAGCATTCAGCCTGGCCAAGAAGAAGAATGGCGCGCGCTTGCCGCTGCGCACTTCGCAGGCGAAATCGTGCTCGGCGACGATCTCACAGCAACAACTATCTAATATTTAATCCAGTAGCCCAATACAAAAGGACAACAACATGAAAACATTGCGCACACCCGACGAACGATTTACCAATCTTGATGGCTACAACTACGAGCCCCACTATTGCGAAATCTCCGACCTCGAGGGCGGCACACTTCGCGTGCATTACATCGATGAAGGCCCGCGCGATGCAGACCCAGTGCTGTTGATGCACGGTGAGCCATCCTGGTGCTACCTCTATCGCAAAATGATTCCAATCCTGCTCGCTGCAGGACACCGGGTTATCGCCCCAGACTTGGTTGGCTTTGGTCGCTCCGACAAACCAACAGAGCAAACCGATTATTCATACGCAAGACACGTTGCATGGATGAGTGAATTAATTTTTGACAAACTGCAACTACGCCACATCACGTTCTTTGGTCAAGACTGGGGCGGACTTGTGGGTCTGCGACTGGTAACCGCTGAGCCAGAACGATTTGATCGCGTTGTCGCCGGCAATACCGGTTTGCCAATAGGTCGCAAAGTTGATTTTTCTTCGAATGACGCGTTCATGCAGTGGCGTAACTTCTCGCAAACCACTCCTACATTTCCAGTTGGCACCATCGTCAATGGCGGCAGCCTCAAAGCACTTTCTCCTGCAGAGGTCGACGCATATGATGCACCGTTCCCTGACGAGACGTACAAGTCGGGGGCCCGCATCTTCCCAACATTTGTTCCGGTGACAATTGATGATCCATCCAACCGTGACAATGAGATCGCGTGGGGCGTGTTGCGCAAATTTGAAAAACCATTCTTGTGCACATTCAGTGATCAAGATCCGGTCACAGCAGGTGGCCAAAAGGCGTTTATTCGAGACGTTCCTGGCGCAGCCGGTCAACCCCACGTCACCATCACCGAAGCCGGTCACTTCTTGCAAGAAAACAAAGGTGAGCAACTCGCGCAGATCATTGTCGAGTTCATTGCCAATAACCCGCGATAGCAAGCTCGCACTGCGGTAATTGAGCCGCAATAGATTGGTTGCGTGAGACTAAGTCGCTTGACGTTTGCGTTGGCCTGCATCGCTACAGGTTGCACTGCAACAACTTCTAGTACATCATCAACTACGACTGTAGTTTCAACAGCTCCTACAACCGTTGCGGCACCAACAGCAATCACCTTCGCCTTCACCGGCGACATCCTGTCGCATACTCCCCTCATCAATCAGGCGAAACGCACAGCAATTGCCAACTCCACTGCCGAAACAAAACTCGACTACGACTTTCGACCGATGTTTCTAGACATCAAACCATTGATCAGTGATGTCGACGTGGCGGTCTGTCATCTCGAAACTCCAATTGCCCCAGAAGGCGAAGAGCTCTCAACGTTTCCCCTCTTTGGCGTGCCAAAAGAAATCACGTCTGCCATAGCCGACGCCGGATTCGATCGCTGTTCAACTGCAAGTAATCACGCATACGACCGTGGCAACGACGGAATTGATGCAACCGTTAACGCACTGAATGCCGCAGGGGTGGACCAAAGTGGAATGGCCCGAACACCAGAGGAGATTGAACCTCACATTTTCACTGTGAAGGGAGTCAAACTCTGTCACTTGTCGTACACATTTAGTTATAACGGCCTCATCATGCCCGATGAGACACAATGGCGCTCTGCCATCATCAACACGGGTCGTATCTTGCGTGATGCAAAACGCGCTCGCGAACTTGGCTCGCAAGCCACCATTGTGAGCATGCATTGGGGAACCGAAAAAGACTCAAACGCCAATTCAATGCAAACGTCAATCGCAGACGAACTCACCGCATCGGGTCTTGTCGACCTCATAGTTGGTCACCACGCGCATGTTGTGCAGCCCACCAAACAAATCAATGGCGTATGGGTGATGTATGGCCTGGGCAATGTGTTGTCCAATTTGCCAACTGATGATCGATGGCCAGTGAATAGCCAAGACGCAGTCATTGCTACAACGTCGTTAACAATTGATTCGGCCGGTAAGGCAGTTTTCAAAAAGCCAGTCATGCACCCAACCTGGGTGGACAAAAAACACGGCTGGGTTATTCGCGATGTTCAAAAAAGTTTGCAGTTATCTACAAACCAGTATGGACTAGCTCGAGAACTCGAGTTATCACTGGGGAGGACAACTCGAGTTCTCGGCGATTACATCACCAAGTAACTGCTGCTACTTGTGTGATCCACTGAATTCTGGGTACGCGAGCACGCCCATCTCTGGCAAATCAAGACCAGCAATTTCGTCGGCCTCTGCTGAGCGAATTCCACCCTTGGTGAACTTGTTTTGCAGTTTGAAGAATGCGTACGACAATCCGCCGTTCACCACAATCAAGACAACACAAGCAAGTGCCTGTGCACCCAATTGCCCCCAATCCCCCTTGATGATGCCCTTGACGCCTTCGCTTGCCGAGCCATTCCATCCTGCGCCATAACTGCCATTGGCAAAGATGCCCACAGCGAGCACACCGAAGATGCCACCAATGCCGTGCACCGAAATTGCACCAACCGGATCATCGATGCCGCGGCGCTCAAAGAAATACACCGATTCGATAATCAAAATTGCTGCAAGTATTCCAATCACAGCAGCAGCCCATGGCGCGACAAACGCGCATGGCGCAGTGATCGCGACTAGGCCGGCAAGCATGCCGTTGATCATCATGCCTGGGTCTGGCTTGCCGGTCTTGCGAGTGATGTACAACATCGCAGTGATCGAACCAAACGCTCCAGCAATTGCAGTGTTGACCGCCGCAACAGCAAACTGCACGTCGGTTGCCGCAAAGGTACTTGCCGCATTAAATCCAAACCAGCCGAACAACAAAATAAATGTTCCGAGCATCGCCATTGGTACGTGGTGGCCTGCAATCGTTCGCGGCTTGCCATCACTGCCAAACTTGCCAATACGTGGGCCTAAAACAATCGCACCGGTAAACGCTGCGACACCGCCAACTGCGTGCACAACACCAGAGCCAGCAAAGTCAACGTAACCAGCACCCAACGACATCGAGCTCCATGTTTTTGCCAACCAGCCGCCACCCCAAGTCCACGCCGCAAACAGCGGGTAATAGATTGCGCCGCAAAAGAAACCCCAGCCAACAAAACTTCCCCACTTCCAACGTTCGGCCATCGAACCTGTCGGAATAGTGGCAGTGGTGTCCATGAACGCAACCATGTACAAAAAGAATCCAACTACTGCCGGAGTAATTCCACTGCCAGACAGAGCCCAGCCGCCCTTCCATAAAAAGATCCAGTCGCCACTACCCAGCAACGCAGATCCGACTGGTGCGTCCATTCCAAAAGCGGAATAACTAAACCCACCGAATGAAAATGCAAACCCGACTAAATAGAAACCAATAAAGCCGAGCCCAAAAATTGCAAAGTTGGTGCTCACAACATGTGCCGCGTTCTTTGCTTGCGTCATTCCGGTTTCAACAAGTGCAAAACCTGCCTGCATGAAAACAACCAGCGCTGCGCCAATCACAATCCACATCAAGCTCACTTGTTGACCAAGCACAGTGACCGGATCTGGTGTGTCGATTAAAAACTTCATACTCTCTCCATTCGGTAGTGGCAATACTCGTATTGCTCCAGTAATACAGACGCGTCCAGAGGCGCCATTGCAGCCGAACGGCAAAAAGAATACGAGACCAATATTTCCACTGTGTCTACAAAATGTTTCAGGAGCGTTATTGTTTGTAAACGCTCATGGCAACAAAACGCAAACCGACGAAACATGCAGTTAACAAACTCGAGTTGCCGCCCCTCGTCGCCGAACGCATTACCTGCCCCCTCAGTAAGTGGCAGGGCGAAATTGGTCGATGCCATTGGTGCGATGAGTTGATTACAGGAAAGCGCCGCACCACGTGGTGCTCCGACAAATGCGGTCGTGCATGGCAGCGCGAACACATCTGGAGATTTGCCCGCTCGTCCGCGAAACGTCGAGCCAAATACCACTGCATTCGACCAGGATGCTCAGCAGCCCGACGCGACTGCGAGGTCAATCACATCGAACCCCGCGAAGGCAAGGGTTACGGACCAGGGTGTCATCACCACTTGCAGCCCGATGCCACGGGTCGAGGCGGACTCGAAGTGTTATGTCATGCACATCACGCCGAGATCACCGCGGCCCAAGCAACTGCACGCGCAGCCACAAGAGCAAATGCGCGACGCGAGGCTCAGGCCACCACCGAAACTACGATCTAACTCATGGCTTTTCGAGACGGCGATGGATGGGTGATGTGCTCATGTGGTCATAAACATTGGGGACTTCATGGCGCTGCAGGCCTGTTGCTCATTCGTCTCGACATGTCCGAGCCCCACGTGTTGTTGCAACTGCGAGCTGCATGGACCCATGGCGGAGGCACTTGGGCCCTGCCAGGTGGCGCGCTCGACAGTCACGAAGATTCGGTAACCGCAGCTGGTCGCGAAGCATCTGAAGAAGCAGGCATTAATAGCGACGACTATTTAGTGCAGGATGTGTTTAGCGATGACCACGGCCCATGGCGATACGACACCGTGATCGCCCACACCAATGGTGATGCGGGCGCATTTGCCGCCAATGCCGAGTCGGAAGATTTGCAATGGGTAACGCTCGACAAAGTGGAGACCTTCTCGCTGCACGCTGGATTGGCTGGAGCATGGCCACAATTACACAAGCGGGTTTTGGCAACTCTCAGCTAACAGGAACCGTAAGTGTTGTAATAGTCGCAGATTAGGCTGTTGCTATGACACTTGAAGCAACAAAGACCCAGGCATATCTCGACGACCGCGCCCACGTGTTTCACTCGTGGTCAGCACAAGGAACACTCAATCCAGTAGAGATCACGGGTGGTCTTGGAAGTTACTTTTGGGACTCAACGGGCAAAAAGTACCTTGACTTTTCGAGTCAACTCGTCAACCTGAACATTGGTCATCAACACCCAAAGCTTGTTGCAGCAATTCAGGAGCAAGCCGGCAAGTTGTGCACTGTTGCTCCCCCATTTGCAAACGAGTCACGCTCTGAAGCTGCTCGACTGATTACCGAACTTGCACCAGGCGACCTCAACATGGTGTTCTTCACCAACGGTGGCGCAGAAGCAGTTGAGAATGCAGTGCGCATGGCCCGCCTGCACACTGGACGCCAAAAAGTGATGTCGACATATCGCTCGTATCACGGTTCTACTTCTACAGCAATTGCAATGACGGGTGATCCACGTCGTTGGCCAAACGAAACCGGCACTGCCGGCATCGTGAAGTTTTGGGGACCATATGCATATCGCTCGGCTTTTCATTCTTCAAACGAAAAAGAAGAATGTCAACGTGCACTGCAACATCTCGAAGACACGCTCATGGTCGAAGGTCCACACACAATCGCAATGATCGCGCTTGAATCAGTTGTCGGCACTAACGGCATCCTCGTTCCACCGGACGGCTATCTGCAAGGCGTGCGTGACATCTGTGATCGCTACGGCATTGTGATGTTGTGTGACGAAGTAATGGCCGGCTTCGGTCGTTGCGGCGAATGGTTTGCTGTCAACAAATGGAACGTAGTTCCCGACTTGATCACTTTTGCAAAGGGTGTCAACTCCGGGTACCTGCCACTTGGCGGTGTTGTCATTAGTCAAAAGATTGCTGACACATTCAAAGATCGTCAGTTTCCTGGCGGCTTGACGTACAGTGGCCACCCACTCGCTTGCGCTTCAGCAGTTGCGTCAATCAACATCTTCAAAGAAGAGAAGATCGTTGAAAACGCGAAGAACATTGGTGCAACAGTTATTGGTCCGGAGCTCGAAAAACTGAAGGCAAAACACCCTTCAATTGGCGAAGTACGTGGTCTCGGTGTGTTCTGGGCAATTGAGCTTGTACGTAGTCGCGAGACACGCGAACCGCTCGTGCCGTTCAATGCTGCTGGCGCCGATGCCAAGCCAATGCTCGATATCGCTGCCGCGTGTAAGAAAGAAGGCCTCTGGCCTTTCGCGCACTTCAACCGCATGCACATTGTGCCACCGTGCACCGTAAGTGCTGACGAAATTCGTGAAGGAATGGCGATCATCGATCAAGCGCTTGATATTGCAGACTCGTATTACAAGAACTAGTTAATAGCTAGTCACAATTTTGCGGTAATACGCACGCCTCCAACAGGCTTGCCGTGTCCATAAATAGTTGAGTCAAAGGCTTTTGGGTCGACGCGCGTTGTATCTATTCCAAGTGCTTCAAGAGCAACCTTCATCATTGGCGGACGCGCGCGATTGGCTCCATCTGCGATTTTGAGCGCAACCGCACGTCCATCGGGCATTGCAATTGCGAACACGCCCTCTGCTCCATCTTTTCCAAGTAGCCCTGGCACACCTTGCATGAGCAGTGTGATGTCTCGTGTTGGTCCACCCACCATTTCGGGATGACTGCGCATTGCATGCGCTACTTTGCCCGGAGCGCTTGTTGGATCTGACATCACCACAGTGCGAAAAACACGTGCAAGTGCAGTCAGCGACATGGCGTGTGCTGGCGCACCGCAACCGTCGATGCCAATAAAAGCCGCATCTTCGCCACTCAACTCTGGCACCATCTGGGTAATGCGCTGTTGCAATGGGTGCGACTCGCTCAAATAACTCTCGTCATGTGACCAGCCATTGTGTACGCAAGTTGCCAGCATTCCAGAGTGCTTGCCCGAACAATTCATCTGCAACTTTGTTTTCACACCACCACCTCGCAAGACATCTGCAGCAGCATCATCGTCAAGCGGATAGTCCTTGGTATTGCCAAGATCATCTTCGGTCAAACCGGCTGTGGCCAAAATTTCGCGTGCGGCAGCAAGATGCATCGGAGACCCGTCGTGGCTCGCACACACAAGCGCCAGCAACCGTGGAGGTAAGTCAAGCCCACTTGCCACCATTGCAGTCGCCTGAATTGGCTTGGTGGACGACCGTGGATACACGATGGTATTTGGATCGCCAAGGGCGAACGCGATGGAACCATCCCGCGCAAGACCAACTACTGCCCCATAGTGCACCGACTCGTCATGGCCATTTCGAGTGGTGACACCCAGTTGCACAAATGCCTTTTCGAGCGGCGACTGCTCACTCATGCTTCAAGTGCATCCATGAGCATTGACATAAATACATCATGCCTTGCGCTTGTTACCACGAGTGCATTCGGTGTTTGATGCATAATGCCAAGAATATCCACCACGACCATGCCTTCGGTAACTGGTGACTGTGTTTCGACAGCGAGGTAAACCTCGCGCACTTCATCGGCAACGCTCGAGTTGATGGCGTATGCGATTGCAATTGGGTCTGGTAAGTCGAAGCCGGCAAGTTGCGTTTCATTTTCACAAAACTTTTCAAGAACCCGCTGAATGTCAACAGAGAATGTTGCAAACAGCGTGTCCATTGCCCGCAACATTGTTGATTCTGCTGGCGTAATTACTGCAAATTTACGCGAGATATCCCATCCAACAAACTCAAGGCTCATTCCAGATTGCAATACGACCTCTACTGCTTCTGGATCAACCCACATGTTGAACTCTGCCACGGGCGTAACATTGCCGATGTGATCGGCAACTGCGCCCATCACCACACAACGTTTGATTTTCTTTGCAATACTCGGATCTTTTTGTAATGCCAGAGCGATGTTCGTTAGTGGTCCAAGCGTCACGAGCTCAAGCACTCCATCAAACTCGTGCGCCGACTTGATCAACTCATCTATCGCGTTTCCCGCGTTTGGCTGCCTGCCCGCGAGATCGAGTCCGATATCCCCCATGCCATCTATGCCATGCACAAACTGAGCCGTACGCAGTTCTCGCACCAGCGGCTTGGCGGCACCAACGTAAATTGGTGCGGTTGATCCACATAATTCGCGTGTATACAAAGCGTTTTGTACACCCATCTCCAATGGAACATTGCCCGCGACCACACCAATGCCAACCACATCTATGTCTCTATGGCGTAGCGCAATGATCAAGGCAACTGCGTCATCACTTGCAGTATCCGTGTCAATAAAAAATTTTCTCTTCATGCTTCTACCGTAACATTTTTGCGATCCGCACTACGCTCGTATTCATGCGTTGGGGGCTCCGCACCACAGTCACTATCTGCGTTGCTGCAATAAACCTGCTGCTTGCATTGCTCTCGCCCACAAAATTACTTGCTGCCGATAGTTCGTCTACTGACAGTGCACTGCCGACGCAGATTGCTTATGTTTTTCCATTCTCTAAAATTGCTGTCACTTACCCAAGCGATCATATTGACTACCCTGCTGCCGACGTAGTTGGTTGTTTTGCTCACGTACTCGCACCGACTGCTGGCACGATCACCCAAACGCGCACAATCGACAAATGGACAAAAGTAAGTGATACTCCGGGCACTCGCGGCGGCAAAACAATCACTCTGATTGGAGATGACAACGTGCGCTACTACTTCGCCCACCTCGGCAGAGTAAAAGTTGCGACTGGTCAGCGAGTCAGTGCCGGCGATTGGATTGGTGTCATGGGTTCATCGGGCAATGCGCGCATCACCAGATGCCATACGCACTTCGGAATATCTCGTGTTTGTCCTGTGGTTGAGGCTTATTTGTTACAGGGCGAGATCTGGCCGCAAAGATTTTTGAATGCTTGGCGTGTTGGAGAACAACTCTCGCCCGCCAACGCAGCAACACGATTGTTAAAGCAAGATCCGCTTGGTTGCACCCGTTCGCGTGCAGACACCCAAGCTGCCCTTGCCCAAAAAACTGGCTAGGTACTACAGCAAGTGATCGGTTTAGATTAAGCCAAGCTGTCGAACAGCATCGCGCTCTTCGATCAGTTCAGCGACCGAAGCATCAATTCGTGCGCGACTAAACGCATCAATCTCGAGACCTTGCACAATTTTGTACTCACCATTTTCGCATACACAAGGAAAAGATGACATCACGCCCTCTGGCACACCGTAACTGCCATCAGATGGCACAGACATAGAAACCCAGTCTCCGGTTGGCGTGCCCATTACCCACGAACGCACATGGTCTACCGCAGCATTTGCTGCGCTTGCTGCCGACGAAGATCCGCGTGCCTTGATCACTGCTGCGCCTCGCTTGGCAACAGTGGGAATATATGTCTCTTCAAGCCATGCTTGATCATTGACCATCTGTGCAGCGTTCTTGCCATCAACTTCGCAATGAAATAAGTCTGGGTATTGCGTCGTCGAATGATTGCCCCAGATCGTCATTTTTTTAATCGATGAAACTGGTCGTCCAACACGTTGAGCAAGCTGGCTAATCGCACGATTGTGGTCGAGACGAGTCATGGCGGTGAACTGTCGTGGGTCAATGTTCTTGGCGTTGTGCATCGCAATCGCAGCGTTGGTGTTGGCTGGGTTACCCACAACTAATACCTTGATGTTCTTTTTAGCATTGGCACTAATGGCCGCCCCTTGTGGCTTGAAGATGCCTCCATTTGCTGACAGCAAATCGCTGCGCTCCATGCCTTCTTTGCGAGGCATCGCGCCCACGAGTAACGCAATATCGGTGTCACCAAACGCCACGTTTGGGTCGTCGGTCATCACTACGTCGACAAGGTTTGGAAACGCGCAGTCATCCAATTCCATTTTGACTCCGCCAAGCGCGCCAAGTGCTGGAGTTACTTCAAGCAATTGCAAAATTACTGGAGTATCAGCACCAAGCATCGCGCCGGACGCAATACGAAATAGCAAGCTGTATCCAATTTGTCCAGCTGCTCCGGTGATAGTGACTCGTACTGGTGATTTGGCTGAAGATGTCATGACTTGAACACTACTTTCCTATTGCTTGCATGATGAGATCGGCATACACAGCCTGACCAGTTGGATTGAGGTGAATTTTGTCGCCGTACAAATATTCCGGATGTGCTTTGGCGATTGCGTGCCAGTCAAGGATCTTTACGTTTCCATATTTGACTGGCATGGCCATCAGCAACACATTGTTACTGTTTTGCCATTTTCTAGTTGGCACATGATTTGTCACGAATACAACGGTGTCCACGTCAGCCAACGGAACCATAATCTCGTCCAAAGTTTTTTCATCAATTGCATTATTCGTGCCAAGGTGAATAATCACAATCTCGCCCAGCCGGTTAACCGACTTGAGGTAGTTGCAGATCTCGAGTGCCTGACGAAACGGTCGGCTCTTCAATGCGTCCACAGTGATTCCGCGCTCTGTCAGCACATTTGCTGCCCCCAACATCACCGAATCACCGATTGCAATGATCTCAATGACTTGACCATCGAGTGTTGTGGTCGCTGGTGAAGGCGCAACGGTATCCACAACACCGGTTGTACCAGGAACCGTAGTGTCCGTCGAAATAGCAAGTGTTGTACTCGTCAATACATTGACGACTCCGTTTTCTCCATCGGTGAGGCTCTGACCAATGTCGTCCAACTTGACTTGTGCTGTAGCAAGACTCACCAATGCAAAAATCGGGACAACTGCGATAACGATGCCAATGGCAAATATGCTCTGTCGTTTCTCTCTGTCCGACTCAAGCCGTGAATGGCGAAGCTTGTTCCACGCTTCACGAAGACCTCCAGAGCGCACTGGCATCTCAATGAACCGATACGACACTTCGGTAACAACAAGCGCAAGCGTAAACAGCAGAACAAACTCGACGGCGTTGAGACCTCGGCCGGCGAATTGTCGATAAAACTGAAAGATCGGCCAATGGAACAAATACAGTCCATACGACCGCTGCCCGATGTACACAAAAACTGGATTACCGAGGACGCGTGTTGCCAACAATGTGTGCGGGTGCACAGCCGCAGCAATGATTGCGATGCTGGCAAGTCCAACGAGAAGAAAGCCGCCCTGAAACAACAACGCATAGCCACTCGTGCCACCGTCGACACCGCCTTCAACGACGTCATGGAAGTTCCACAGTATTGCGCCAAGCCCAAGTACACCCAACCAGCCAACAGCCGAAACAATATGACGCTCCGATGTTGGATGATCGTTGTTAAACATTGAAGGCTTCCACCAAAAAGCGAGGGCTGAACCAATCAACAAACCGCCTGATCGTCCAAGCGTTCCCAAGAATAGGAAATCAACTTTCGAAACAGCATGCCCGAAGAGTGCAATGTAGTGATCCGGGGTCTCGAGTACCGAACCACTCGCACCAGGTTCAAACGTTTTGGCAACATAAATAGAGACTGCAATGGACGCGGAAAAAAACAACGTTCCTAGGAGTAACGGTCTGCGGCCAAATATTTTGAGCACCACAGCAATCAATATCGGCCACACCAAATAAAACTGTTCTTCAACTGCCAGCGACCAAAGATGTCGAAGCGGTACAAAACCGAATGCACTGAAATATGAGGTGCCAACCCAGATTTGAAACCAGTTGAAGCCATACACAAATGCCGCCACGACATCCCCACGAAGACTTCCAAGAGTGTCCCGCTCAAATAATGCGCAATATGTAGTGACACCAATCAGCAGAGTCCATAGTGCGGGCAACAACCTTCGTGCGCGACGAATCCAAAACGCTTTGAAGTTGATCTTTCCGTTTTCCTGCGACTCATTAATCAGCAGCATCGTGATCAAATAACCACTAATTACAAAAAATACTTCTACGCCGAGGAAACCACCACTCACCCAATTTTTATTGGCGTGATACAAAATCACAGCGATGACTGCAACAGCGCGCAGACCGTCTAGGCCCGGGAGATACCTCAGTGATTGTTGACGATTCATTTACTACGAGCGTATTGTACGAACGATCTCCGCCATCAGTATTCCTGCTTCGGTTGGATTCAGACCGATCTGAACACCAGCCGCGCGTAATGCATCCATCTTTCCCTGCGCCGTACCCTTGCCACCAGACACGATGGCACCAGCATGGCCCATCTTTTTGCCAGCAGGCGCAGTTACACCTGCGATGTATGCGCTCATCGGCTTGGTCACATGATTCGTGATGAACTCTGCGGCCTCTTCTTCGGCCGAACCGCCGATTTCGCCAATCATGATGATTGCATGTGTTTCTGGATCTGCCTGAAACTGTGCGAGGCAGTCAACAAACGAAGTTCCAGGCACTGGGTCGCCACCGATACCTACGCATGTGCTGACGCCAATTCCCTGCTGCTTCAACTCGTACAGCGCTTGGTACGTGAGAGTTCCAGAGCGAGAAACAATTCCAACGTTTGGACCACTCGCACTTGGAAGTTGCGCAATTTCGCCAGCAGTGATGCCGATATTGCATTTACCTGGGCTAATAATTCCTGGGCAGTTTGGTCCAAGTAAACGCGTGGCTGGATAATCACGTTGCAGTGTGGCAAATACGCGAGCTTCATCTTGCGCGGGCACGCCCTCGGTAATACACACAACAAAACCGATTCCTGCGCGGGCTGCTTCAAGAATTGCTGCTGGTGCTGCTTTGGGAGGCACTGCGATAAATGATGCGTTTGCTCCCGTCGCCGCAACAGCGTCTGCGACGGAATCAAAAACAGGAATCCCCTCTACGTCTTGTCCAGCTTTTCCTGGCGTGACACCGCCAACTACCTGCGTGCCATATGCCTTATTGCGCAGTCCATGAAAGCGCCCTTGGCCGCCCGTCAGTCCTTGCACAATGACTTTCGTATTTTGGTCTACAAAAATTGCCATGGTTCGTTCTCCTACTTGGCCATCTCGACAGCGGCGCGAGCGGCTTCGAGCATGGTTGGGCGACTGGTGAGTTGTGATTCAGGAATGCCCGCATCAGCAAGGATCTTTCGGCCTTCGTCAGCATTTGTGCCGTCGAGACGAATGACGATTGGGGCTCGCAGGGCAACACGCTTCACTGCTTCAACGATTCCCTTGGCTACTTCTTCACCACGAGTGATGCCACCAAAAATGTTGATCAAAATACTCTTGACCTTGGGGTCCGAGTTGATCACTTCAAGCGCCGCCGTCATCAATTCGGCATTTGCTCCGCCGCCGATGTCGAGGAAGTTGGCAGCCGTGCCGCCAACCTGATTAACCACATCGAGCGTGCTCATCGCGAGACCTGCACCGTTGGCGATGATGCCGACTGTGCCGTCCAACCCGATGTACTGCAGATTCTTTTCGCGTGCAAGTTGCTCGCGCGCATCCAACTCTTCGGTCGCTGCATATTCGGCCCACTCAGGATGCCTAAACGATGCGTTTACATCTAGCGATACTTTTGCATCAAGTGCGTGAATTTCGCCGGTTGGTTTCAAAATCAATGGATTGATCTCAGCTAAGTCACAGTCACCTTGAGTAAAACAGTTGTACAACTTGACGAGCATGTCGGCTACGCCATCTAGCGCTTGAGCAGGAATCTTGGCTTCAACCGAAGCTCGACGCGCAGTCTCGAGCGAGAGCCCATCGATTGGGTTGATATGCAACTTGACTATTGCAGTTGGATCTTTTGCGGCAACATCTTCAATCTCGACACCACCTTGGGCGCTCAACATCAACAAGTGCTGCTTTGCTGCTCGGTCAAGCGTGAACGACGCGTAATACTCTTCGGCAATATCAGATGCGTGTTCCACCCACACGCGCTTTACAACATGGCCCTTGATGTCCATGCCCAAAATATTTTTGGCGTGCAAGCGCACTTCGGCTTCATCATTGGCCAACTTGATTCCGCCGGCTTTGCCACGACCACCAACTTGCACCTGTGCTTTCACCACGACTGGATACTTTGCGGTTGCTGCAACAGCAACGGCTTCGTCAACAGTTGTTGCTACGCCACCAGCAGATACCGGAATGTTGTACTTGGCAAAATACTGTTTGCCCTGATATTCAAAAAGGTCCATTGCTCTGCTTTCAGTTGTAGTTCACGCGATTATTGTTCTCGAGCGTCGAGCGCTTGCTCAAGCCATGTTGCAATTTCTTTGAGCGACGTACCTGGTCCGAAAATTTCACCGACGCCTTGGTTGCGCAACTCGATCGCGTCGGCGTCCGGAATAACTCCACCACCAAAAACAAGCACGTCTCCAAGATCGCGCGCGCGCAGTTCTTCCATCACTCGTGGAAACAACGTGAGATGCGCCCCAGACAACAACGACAGACCAACAGCATCCACGTCTTCTTGCAGTGCGGTTTCGGCAATCTGTTCTGGCAACTGGTGCAGACCTGTGTAGATCACTTCAAAGCCATGGTCACGTAGGGCGCGCGTGATCGTCTTGGCGCCACGATCATGGCCATCCAGGCCTGGTTTGGCCACAACAACTCGGTAAGGACGTTTCACAACTACAGAACCTTACGCCCTCGGCAGTGACCTATACCAACCCACAAAGCGGTCGACTCCCCGTCGCCATCGGCCACACTGGAAGCATGGAAAAACGCTTTCGCTCTCCACTCGCTCGCGCGGTTCTGCCAATCGCCGGAGGGCTCTTATTTTTTGTGGTTTTGTTTGGGGTCACGTGGTTGATGGCGACATTTGCCACAGACCGTCGCGAGCGCCAGGTCATCCAAGGAGACCGCACATTTGTGGTGGGTCAGGTTTCAGATGTGGCCGAATCGATAGCTCAAAATGGCCCGATCCTCTATCCAGACTTGCGCGACGTCAACGGTAAGCGATCAATCGTCATCGAGCACAACGGCACCGACCCTCTCAAAGGCTGGCAGGTTTACTACGCATACCCTGCCGACAAAAGTTCTGAATGCCTGGTCGCCCAAGTCAAACAATCACATACCTTTACCGATTGTGATGGTCGAACTCTGCAAGTTGATCAGTTGCAAAAACCGAGCGATGTAACGCCAATCGTCGAAGGTCAGTCCACCCTGCTCATCGACCTGCACGGCTGACACCGCACGCGCAGTTTTTCTCAGTTTGATTTTTTGAGCGGAGCCCACGCCAGCGACAGGTGTTTGGTTCCTACTAAGCGAAAACGAATTGTCGCTTCCGCTTTTTCTCCCGAGCCGCGAATCTCAATAATCACACCTTCGCCAAATGTTGGGTGTTCGATATCATCACCAATTCGAAACCCATGATTGGCATCTTGTTGTTGCGCGATTGATGTCTGAGCGACGTTGGTGTTGTTGCGATTGAGGCGCTGCTGTGGCGCATAGCCACGATCGGCGTGCGAACGAAAGCTGTACCTCTCAGAGTCGGCACCTGAGTCGACGCTGCCTTCGCGTTGAATCAACTCATCAGGAATCTCACTTAAAAATCTGGATGGTGGGTTGTACTGAGTTGACCCATACAGGCTTCTACTCCATGCATGACTCAACACGAGTTGTTCTTTGGCACGCGTGATGCCCACATACGCCAGTCGCCGTTCTTCTTCCAACTCTGCAGGGTTATTGAGCGCTCGATTGTGAGGGAAAATGCCTTCCTCCACGCCGACGATGAATACCACCGGAAATTCGAGCCCCTTGGCTGAGTGCAATGTCATCAATGTGACATGGTTATCCGAATCGAGTTGGTCGGTGTCGGCAACCAGTGCGACTTGCTCCAGAAATTCGTCAACCTGAGTAAATTCGGCAGCAACACCAATCAGTTCTTTGATGTTTTCTTCGCGCCCATCCGACTCAACTGTGTTTTCAGCCTTCAACTCACTCATGTATCCACCCGCATTGAGTGCATGGCGCAACACTGCACTTGGGCCATCAGCCAACAGTGCTTGGCACTCATCAATCAATTGATTAAATGCGCTAATGCCTCGTAGTGCTGCAGCACCCACACCAGCTTCTGCTGCCTTGCGCAGCGCCAGAGCAAACGAAAT
The DNA here is from genome assembly GCA_009698745.1 of Actinomycetota bacterium. GTDB lineage: Bacteria > Actinomycetota > Acidimicrobiia > Acidimicrobiales > Ilumatobacteraceae > UBA3006. The sequence continues at coordinate 8,381 of WLPO01000015.1, read as the reverse complement.
TCCGCACTCATTGGCATACACATCAAGTTTGCCAATGGTCGTGTCGCCAATGCCCCGTTTTGGCACGTTCAAAATTCGCTTGAGGCTCACTTCGTCAAGTGTGTTGTACGACAATCGCAAATATGCAAGCGCATCTTTTACTTCGCGACGATCATAAAACTTTGTGCCGCCAATGATTTTGTAGGTCACGCCACGATGAATGAGCGACTCTTCCAGCACACGGCTCTGCGTGTTGGTTCGGTAAAGAATCGCAAAGTCACTCCACGGTCGATGCTCAGAATCGTGCACTTCTTTGAGGCGATTAACAACCCAGTTGGCCTCACCAAATTCGTCATCGGCGAAATAGCGAATAACTTTTTCACCCTTGCCCAAGTCGGTCCACAGATCTTTTGGCTTCCGATCGATGTTGTTGGTGATAACAGCATTTGCGGCATCCAGAATCGTTTGTGTGCTGCGATAATTTTGTGCCAATACGACTGTTGTTACTTCGGGAAACGCATTTTCAAATTGCATGATGTTGCGAAAGTCGGCACCGCGGAAGCGATACACGCTCTGGTCTGTGTCACCGACAACACACACGTTGTGGTGGAGCGCGCCCAGCATCAGCACGATCTCGTTTTGCGCCATGTTGGTGTCTTGATACTCATCAATCAAAATGTGCTTAAAACGCTCTTGGTACGTGCGCAACACGTCGGGGTGCTGGCGAAACAACTGAACCGTATTGGTCAACAAGCCATCAAAGTCCATTGCACCGGTTTTGGCAAGACGCTTTTGGTATTCGCGATAGACAAGACCGTAGTTGGGATCAATGTCATCTTCGCTCATCTCCGCGGACGAATACGGGGTCTGTAATTCGTTTTTCCACAAACTGATGCGTGCTTGCACACCCCGCGGTGTAAAACGCTTGGGGTCTAGACCCAAATCGCGAATGCAATACCCCACCAAGCGTGTTGAATCGCTCTGATCGTAGATAGAAAATGTTTTGGGATAGCCGATGTGCTCGGCTTGAGCGCGCAAGATGCGTACGCATGCAGCGTGAAAAGTACTCACCCACATTTGTCGGGCCACTGGCCCAACAATTGCCGCAACACGCTCTCGCATTTCCTGCGACGCCTTGTTGGTAAACGTGATTGCCAAGATATGCATCGGGTGCGTGCCCGTTGCAATGAGATGCCCAATACGTTGTGTGAGTACGCGAGTTTTACCCGACCCAGCGCCAGCTACAACAAGTAACGGGCCGCTTGGGTGCAATACGGCATCGCGCTGATCCGGATTGAGCCCGTCTAGATCAATGGAGTTTGGGGGTTGAGAGTTGGTCACTAATTACGAGCGTTGCACAATTCGTACTGGCAACATGCGTGGGCCACGCACTTGGCCAAGGCTCCACGTCACTGCATCAGCATTTGCTAGGTCAAACTTGGGAAACCGTGAGATAAAGACTTCGACGGCAACTCGCAACTCAAGTCGTGCCAGGTTAGATCCAAGGCAACGATGAATGCCAAGACCAAAAGCGAGGTGGCGATTTTCTTCACGATCGATCACCACTTCATCCGCGCGATCAAAAACCTCTGGGTCGCGATTGGCTGCGGGAAACGGCAACAACAGAGAATCACCACGCTTGACAGGGCAACCACCGATCGTGGCATCTTTACTGACGATGCGCGCCATAGTCACTGGAGCGTATGCGCGCAACAACTCTTCAATTGCGGTTGGCAAGAGTTCTGGTTCATTGACCATTCGCGCCAAATCTGATGGATGCTGCGCGAGGTGCCAAATAGATGAACCGATCGCGCTCCACGTTGTGTCGATGCCCGCAACCATCAACAAGATGATGGTGCCAACAACATGCTCTGGCGACAACGGCTGATCATAAATTTTTGCATTCAACAAAAAGCCGATGAGATCATCTTTGGGATTCTCAATATGGTCACGTACGTGCATAGACAAATACGCATCGAGCTGCTCAAAACTTTGCTGACGCTCACCAAATGGTGCTCCAATGCCTTCGAGCACCAAGTGCACGGTGTCACGGAAGTAGTCGCTGTCCTCTACTGGCAAACCAAGCATGCGGGCAATCACATACACCGGAATGTTTTGTGCGTACTGAACTGCCGCATCAACAGTTGGGGCGTCGCCCATGTTGTCGATCAACTCATTGCAAAGACGGCGAATCTCTGGCTCCCATTCATTGATCACTTGTGGGCTAAATGCAGGCAACAACAGACGCCTCGCATCGGCATGAAATGGTGGATCAGAAGTGATCGGTGGTGCTGCACCTATTGGAGCGTTGGAAATCCATTCCTCCATCGGTGGCTTGTTGGAGAGCACTGCGCCTTCAGAAGAAAAATGATCAGTGTCGCGCGCAATTGCAGAAACATCTGCGTGAGTTACGGGCAACCATGCGCCGCCATAGCGGTCGGTGTGCGCAACTGGGCAAGTTTCGCGCAGCTCGTCCCAAATCTCATGAGCATTGGCGTTGTATGCGGGGTCGGCATGATCAAAATCTGTCGCCCAACTTGTTGCAGGTTTCACTTCGTACATGCCACAACTTTACTTGGGGGTGCGCCATACTTTCGTGTCGTGGCTTCCCTATTTATATTGCTCCCGCCTTCTGAAGGCAAGGCCGAAGGCGGTGCAGCAAATAAGCCCTGGCGCGAATCTTCCGGCGCATGCGGAAAATCTTTAACTACACAAAGAGAGACACTCGTCGATCGGCTCCACTCGTTAAAGGGTGGCGATGCAACATTGCTTGGGGTAAAGGGCAAACACCTCGACAGAGCTCGCGTAGCCAACACTTCTTTACATGGTTCTCCGTCACTACCCGCCTTTGAGCGCTACACAGGTGTGGTTTGGGATCATCTCGATATTGCAACTCTCACTGCAGCGCAACGTAATCGCGCACTCAGCAGCATCATCGTGATCTCTGGTCTTTTGGGCGCGGTTGGAGCCGACGAACCTGTGCCTGACTATCGACTCAAGATGGGGTCCAGACTTGCACCGTTTGGACTGCTTTCGCGTTGGTGGCACGATGATCTTTCTGCAATGTTGAACAAGAAATTCAAAGGAGCCGTTGTCGTTGATTTACTCCCTCAAGAGCATCGAGCTGCATTTACTCTTGACACCGACATTGTGGCCAAACATATTGTGGTGGCGATCAACGAAAAGTCGGGCAAGGCCGGCGGTCACGACGCTAAGGCCGCCAAAGGCCGGCTCGCCCGCCACCTCGTGCAAACTTGCACCTCTGCATCTCAAGCAACAAAGTCACTGCAGAGTTTTCGAGATCCGCGCTTTGTAGTTACGACTGATTTGGCATGAGTTTTTGTTGTAAAAACTCAATGACGCGCTGAACTCCAGATTCTTGAACCTGCTCGGTTAGCACCGAGTGGTCACTCTTTGAAGAAGATTCAAACTCGACTGCAATAAATGCATCACCAAGTAATTTTTTGAGCGATGCAAACCTTGTACCCACAAGTTTGTCGCCAGTAAAGCGCAAGCCAAGTACTTGACACCCTGCTTCTGCGCGTTGCTTGATCATGATCTCGTCATCCAAGCTCAGACCCAAGTCGGCACTTCGAGCCGCACCCATTGCAAACGGTAGTGAAGGCTGCGACAACACGGGCGCAACCATGATGTCATCAACCATCATCCCAAGAGCGAAGCCGCCGCTAAAACACATACCGATCGCGCCAACACCTGCACCGCCCAATTCGTTATGTATCTGCTTTGCCAATGCACGCAACCAATTGATTACTGGAGATTTCTGTCGCATCGCCAACGTGGTGAACTCACGAGAAATGCAAATCTTGCTCATCGATTGAGCCATGTACTTGCCACTCGGCTCGCGACCAACCTCACCGACTAACAACGGCATCACCACCGTGAATCCTGCGTCAACTACTCGCTCGGCAAATGCAAGCACACTTGGTGTGATGCCTGGTATTTCATGAACAACTACAACGCCAGGGCCTGTGCCCTTGCGGTACGTGGCATGCGTAATTCCAGCAGAAGTGAATGATCCACCTTGCCAACCTGTTGGAGCTACCGGAATCAACTTCATACCTACTTTGGCCTCACTACGCCGACAACCCTTGACCAAGCCACTGCAGAAATTTTAACAACGTCGCCCGTTCGAGGTGCGTGCACATATTGACCATTACCTAAATACATCCCAACGTGGTGAATTGGATAGCCAGAAAAGATTAAATCACCGGGCTGAATGGCCGCAGTTGGAATGCGAGTCAGTCCAGAATATTGCGTACGCGATGTGCGGGGAATACCCAAGCCCGCAATGCCCCATGCCCAGGAAGTTAAACCGGAGCAGTCAAAGGCACTGCCTGGAGACTTTGCGCCAAATCGATAGCGCACACCCAGTTGTGAAAGTGCAGCTTTAATAGCAATACCCGCTCGAGACGATGGAGCAGCAATGTTCGCATACTTTGATCCGGCAAATTTTGCTGCTTGCGACTTTGCATCATCAAGAGCAGCAGACTCGCGACGTTGACGTTCTGATTTCAGCAATGAACCAAGTTCGCGCTCTGCATCTGCTTGTCGAGCCGTGTAATCGGACGCAAGGGCTTCAGCAGCACTCAAACGCGCAGCTGCATAGTCAGCCAAATCGCTGGCTTTCTTCTGCTGCTTCTCGAGCTTTTTCTTTTCTTTTGTGAGATCATCAATCAAGCCCTGCAATGCGTCGGTATTGCCGGCGCCAGTATTCAATGCAACCGAAGTCAAATATTTCTTGCGCACCATATCGCTGAGAGAGTTTGTTGAACTCAGGATGCTCGACAAACTATTGGACATTCCGCCGCGCATGAAGGACTTCAGCGCTACTGCTTTCAGATCATTTTGCATCGTCGCAAGTTTTGCTTCGAACTCTGCAATATTGGCAATGGTCGCATCAATTTCCACTTGCAAGTCTTCTTGCTGGTTGACCGCCGCAGCGTACGTTTCATCGAGCGCATCAATTTGATTGCCGATCTTGTCCAACTCGGCGATGATCTGGTTGACGCGCTGCTGCTGATCCCCCGATGACCCAGTTGCGGGTCGCAAACCAAGCGCTTCTGCAGGCACAGCGAGATTACCCACAGCCACCGAGGTGGTGAGGATGATGGCGGCCAACCGAGGCACACACCGGCGTACACGCCCAACGGCGTTACGAATCATGATGCATACAGTCTAACGAATAATTCGGGTCTATTCCCACTCGATCGTGCCGGGAGGTTTTGATGTCACGTCGTACACAACGCGATTAATGCCCTTTACTTCATTGATAATTCGTGATGACATTTTTTCCAGCAAGTCATACGGCAGTCTTGCCCAGTCTGCAGTCATCGCATCATCACTTGTCACCGCACGAATAATTATTGGTCGACCATAAGTTCGTTCGTCACCCATTACTCCAACCGAACGAATGTCGGCGAGTACTGCAAACGCTTGCCAAATTTCGCGCTCAAGACCGGCCAAGCGCACTTCTTCACGTACAATAAAATCGGCTTCTTGTAAAATTGCAACTTTGTCTGGTGTCACTTCTCCAATGATGCGCACGCCAAGACCTGGTCCGGGAAATGGTTGACGCCACACAATCTCGTCAGGTAAACCAAGCTCAGTTCCCACTTTGCGAACTTCATCTTTAAACAAAGTGCGCAGCGGCTCACATAATTTGAGCGTCATGTCGTCTGGCAGGCCTCCAACATTGTGATGACTCTTGATCACACTTGCGGTGCCATCGACGCCACCGCTCTCGATCACATCTGGATACAGAGTTCCTTGCACCAAAAACTTCGCATCGGTGAGTCCACCCGTGTGCTCCTCAAAAATGCGCACGAAAAGCTCACCGATTGCTTTGCGTTTTGCTTCTGGCTCAGTGACACCTTTGAGTTTCTCAAAAAATCGTGCGCCGGCATCGACGTGAATTAACTCAATGCCCATATGTCGATGAAACGTCTCGACAACTTGCTCACTCTCATTTTTGCGCATGAGGCCGATATCTACATAAACACAAGTCAGTTGCTTACCAACTGCCTTATGCACGAGTGCAGCGGCAACTGCAGAGTCGACGCCGCCCGACAGACCACAGATCACTCGCTCAACGCCAACTTGTGCGCGAATTGCGGCAACTTGGTCTGTGACAATAGATGACATCGTCCAGTCACGATTTGCTCCGACAAGTTGGTGCAGGAATTGCTCAATAATTGACTGACCGTGTTCGGTGTGCGCAACCTCGGGGTGATATTGCACTCCCCATATTTTCCGAGAAGGGTTTTCAATGACCGCCATCGGTGCGTCTGGAGTACTCGCAGTTGCCACAAAACCACTCGGCAAAACCGACACCGCATCGAAATGGCTCATCCATACATTGAGTTGCGCAGGAATTTCGTCGTTCAATAACTGTGATGTGGCTCCAGGGATTCGTTGCACAACGGTGCGGCCATATTCGCCTCTGCCACCCCTTGAGACTTTGCCGCCAAGTTGCTCGGCGATCAGCTGTGCGCCATAACAAATTCCCAAAATAGGAATACCGAGTTCGTAAATCTGCGGATCGAGCACAGGGGCCCCCTCCACATGCACACTTGCCGGTCCTCCTGACAAAATGATCGCAATTGGCTTGCGCTTCAGCACTTCTTGCGCCGTGATCTTGTGGGGCACGATCTCCGAATAGACCTGAGCCTCGCGAACACGGCGGGCAATCAATTGGGCATATTGGGCACCAAAATCAACCACCAACACGACTTGTTGGTCATCAGCGTGTTGGTTTGCCATAGTGACCAAAGACTGTAGTTGAACAGTGGTATTTGAGCCCAAGAGATGGAACGATGGGGCTGCATGGAATTTATTCAAACAACTCGAGTTGTACTCCCAACAACAAATGGGGGCACACTTCCAGACCCATATGGCGGACACAACGTCAGCGATTGTGTCGGCCTCTATCCAAAACCAGGATGTGGAAGCGAGCCTGTCTTGTCAGGTGATCGAGGTGGCTCAATGCAATACGCCACATTTGGCATCATGATCACCGCACTCATCGTGATCGGTGTGCGCATCTCTCGAAGCATCATCAAGCGTGACCGTGCACGTGACGAAGCGTTGGGGCTCAACGACTAGTTTTGCTGTGTGCCAGCAAGTCAGAACGTTCTAAAAAACCAAGGCGTTCTTGGAATTGTTCTCGGGCTGCTGAGTTCTTCTCTGTATGGCATCACTCCAATTTTTGTTTATCACGCCTTTAACTATGGGGCGGATCCATTTGGATTGATGACATCGCGTTACATTATCGCGACCATTGTGCTTTTCACGGTTCGTACTGTGCGCTTTGGTCGAACCAAATGGCCGACACCGAAAACAACAATTCAACTTTTCCTACTTGGCGCGATTGGCTTGTATGCCAACAGCGTGTGCATGTTTAACGCTCTCAAATATTTGCCAAGCGGTTTGTCGATGGTGATCTTTTACTTCTACCCAATTGTTGTCGTGCTGTTTGGCTGGGCGCTCTACAAACACAAACCACCAACGATTATCTGGCCATGTCTTGTCACCACCATCATCGGCGTCATACTCAGTGCGAGTGACGTTTCCGGCGGCCAAATGAAGGGCGTCATCTTTATTGTTGTTGGCGCATTTGCTTACGCGTTTTATTCGGTGCTTGCTGGTGCAGTCATGCCGCGTGCCGAGCTCACCACTGGTTTAATGCTCGTGTTTGCCGGTGCCGGATTTTCATTTTCAGTTATTTGGTTGCTCAATCCACCCGGGTTACCAACAACCATGCCCTACGTTGCGGACGTGTGGCTACCCACTCTCGAGATTGGGCTTGTGGGCACAATCGGCGCAATGGGCATTTTCTTTGCTGGAATGAATCGCATTGGTGCAAGCAAAAGCGCAGTGATTCAAACTTGGGAAGTATTGGTCGCCGGTCTCACTGGAATGTTTTTCCTCAATCAACAATTCACCCTCCGCCAAGTACTTGGAGGGGCGCTGATTTTGGGCGGTGTGCTGCTGCTCACTCGCGCCGAGATCAAACGTGGTGAAAACCTGCCGCAATCTGCGCATGCCTAATTGGGTGACTGCCCACACATCGGTGTGTGCCACTGGCCGCCACAACCCTTAGCCTTGTGGGTACATAGCAATTTGAGTATTTCTTGCAGGGTTGGGTGAAATCCCCTACCGGCGGTTAAAGCCCGCGAACTTCACGAGCAATCGTGTGGTTGATCTGGTGAAATTCCAGGGCCGACGGTCAGAGTCCGGATGGGAGCAAGAAGACGAAAGTTGTGTTTGCGCGCATCACGGAATGCTCTTGTGGCATTCCATTGTTGCTGCGCACGCATTGCGCTCGTCGTCCTTGCCCTGCCCCGCCTGAGGTGCCTGAAGCGCAACGACGAAAGAGACGACTG
>WLPO01000014.1 GCA_009698745.1 Actinomycetota bacterium | reverse complement strand
CGTGAAGATACCGACTGCCAATGTGGCGATCGAGGTAAGCAGTGCCACCATCTTGACCATTTGCTCATTTGCTTTTGGCACGCCGAGCAACAAGACCACTCCTACCAACGGTAAGAACGTTCCTACACTCAGCACCCAATTTGCGTCACGGAGCATTTCCATGGCGTTATCTCCCTTTTGTTGTTACGTATTGATAATGACTAGTACGAGTGCAGCAACGGCAGCCGCGCTAAATAACAGCGCGCCGTACTGACTCACTTTTCCTGATTGCACCGGTTGCAAAACGCCACCGGCACCTCTTGTTGCTTTGCCTGAATTGTTTACCGCACCATCGACCACTCGTTGGTCAATATTGCGATACACCCAGCCAGCGACTGTTCTTGAGGTTCCCGCAACTGCGTGCAAGATGCCGTCCAAAATATGTTGGTTAAACCAATATGCCCCAGCCGCTATCGGACCAGAGATTGCCTTGACAATCACGTTCTCGTACAACGCGTCGAGGTAGTACTTGTTGTCGAGCAATCGATAGCCACTTCGCAACACTGCGTTGCGTTGGGTAAGACCAACAAGGCGCTTATCTTTGCGTGTGTACAGCGCAACACAAATAAACCAACTGATTGCCAGGCCGGCAAAAACAATTGCAAGCGACATGCCCGCCTTTGACCACATGAACGGTGCGTGATGCAACTCGGGTACAAACTCGCTGTGGCGTGGCTCGACCCACTTGGTGATGCGCTCCCAGCCTTCGCCGAACGGCGCAGCGTTCAGTAAGCCAGAGCCGAGCGCAAGTGTCGCAAGGATCATGAGTGGCACGGTGATGAGTAGGCCACTCTCGTGTGGGCCAGATGATGCGTGCGCATCATGCTCGTCGTGGGCAGAAGCATGAGTGTCGTGAGCAACTGCGTGCGAATCATGAGCATCGTGGTGCTCTCCTGCTGCCGCGCCACGTGGCGCGCCAAAAAATGTGAGGTACGTTGCGCGCGTCATGTACGCAGCAGTCATAAATGCACCGATGAGACCGATGATCATGAAGGTGTTGTAGCCGTTGTGTCCAACGTTGTCGATGATCTCGTCCTTCGAGAAGAAACCAGAGAATGGAAACACTCCGCACAATGCAAGCGTCGAAATTATCCAGGTTGTAAATGTGATCGGCATGAACTTGCGCAAGCCGCCCATGTCTTTCTTCATGTCAAACGAGTGATGTGATGCACTGTGGCTGATTGAGCCTGCGCACAAGAACAAGCAGGCCTTAAAGAATGCGTGGGTAAAGATGTGAAATACCGAAGGCATCCATGCACCGGCGCCGAGGCCCATCATCATGTATCCCAACTGACTCACTGTTGAGTACGCGAGCACCTTCTTGATGTCGTTCTGCACAAACGCAAGTGCTGCCGCGATGACGATCGTGATGCCACCAATAATCGTGATGAAATTGCTTCCTGAGCCGAGAATGTGGAAGCCAGTAAAAAACACTGGGTACAAGCGAGACACCAAGAACACACCGGCGACGACCATTGTTGACGAATGCAAGAGTGAGCTGACCGGTGTTGGACCAGCCATGGCGTCGGGCAACCACGTGTGCAGTGGAAACTGGCCGCTCTTGCCGATGGCCGCGATAAATAATGCGACTGCAGCAACCAAAATGACCGTGCTATTTGGCTGACCAGCCATTGCCCACGCCGAAATGCCACGGATTGAGAATCCGGAAACGCCAAGTTCTTTCGTCGTCCATTCATTGGATGCGAAATACAAAATCGAAATACCAACGAGCAATCCGATATCACCAGTTCGCACCGTGAAGAATGCCTTGAGCGCCGCGCGACTATTTGCACCTTCTTCCCACCAGTGACCGATCAACATGAAACTGCACAAGCCCATGATTTCCCAGCCGAGCAAGAAAAGGATCATGTCTTCGGCAACAACCATGGCGAGCATGCCAGCCGAGAACAACGTGAGTGCCGCAAAGAAATGCGTGTAGCGGCGATCGCCACGCAGGTATTCGAGCGAATAGATCTGTACAAGAGTCGAAATAAATGCAACAACAACAAGCACGATGATGGAGAGTCCGTCAATGGACTGACCGATTGTGAACTTGATGCCACCGACCTGCCACCAATTCCACACCCGAACAACAGGTGTGATGAATTGCTCTTCTGCTGCCCCATTGACCCTGGTGATCCACTGCGATGCAGCACCGGCGCTCAGCACCAGACTTCCGAGCATCGACAACACGCCAATTTCACTGCCCTTCATTGGCATGCGCTTGCCGAACAAAATAATCAATGCAAAACCAATTACCGGAATAATCGGGATGAGCCACGCATGCTCAAGGAACCAACCCGACGAAAGGGCTGCTACGACTTCGGTTGCTTCGGAGGATGCAAACATCGTTATCCCTTCATCTCTGACAAGTCATCGAGCGAAATAGTTCGGCGGTTGCGATAGATCAGCAACACGAGGCTGAGGCCGACACCGACTTCAGCGGCAGCAACAGCAATAACGAAGAGTGCAAATGTTTGTCCATCAACTGAACCGTTGCGCATCGAAAAAGCGATCAAGTTGAGATTGACTGCATTCAGAATGAGCTCGATCGCCATCAACACCATGACGCCGTTTTTGCGAGCAATAACGCCATACACACCGATGCAAAACAGGATTGCAGCAAGAATCAGGAACTGGTTAACAAACATGAAGTCAGTCCTTTCTCGCCAAGACGATTGCGCCAATCACGGCGGCCAACAGTACGAATGACAGCGCCCAGAATGGCAAGAGGTACGCACCGAAAATCTGGTCTGAGATCTGCTGTGTGTTCACAATGGCGCCATCAGTTGGCATTTTTTCTGAACCAAATGAATCGACAAGCGCGATTGCCATTGCGGCGAACAACGCGAGAGCAACGGGAATACCCAGCTTCCAATACGTATTGTTGAGCCCACTGTCGCGACCAATGCGCGATCGTGTGAGCATGGTGCCAAACAAAAACAGCACCATCACTGCACCTATATATACGAGTACTTGAGTGACGGCCACAAACTCGGCCGCCAACAACACATATTGGGCTGCAGCGCCAGCCAAAACAACCACGAGCCACAATGCGCCGTGAACCACGTTGCTCGTGGTCACGACGCGAATCGCACCAACGATCATGATGGCGGCAATGATTGCGAAGCCGATGTTTTGAGCGATCAACATAGTGGCGCCTTACTTCTTCTTCTTGTCTGCGCCGACTTCAAGTGCCGGTGCTTCAGGAACAGTTTCCATCCACTCGCTCAGCTTGGTCTTATCGTGCAGCATGTCGGTGATGTTTGGCTCGGAGTATTCGTACTCTGGGCTCCAGAACAATGCATCGAATGGACACACCTCAACACAAATACCGCAGTACATGCACAATGCGTAGTCAATGTCGAAACGATCGAGCAAGTTGACTTGGCGTGGCTTGCCGCCCTCACGACGTGGTGGCGCGAGTTCTTTATGCGCCTCGATATAAATGCACCAGTCGGGGCAAGAGCGCGAGCACAACATGCACGACGTGCAGTTGTCTTGGTGCAATGCAATTACTCCGCGAGCACGAATTGGTGGGGTTTCTTTTTCGTGCGGGTATTGCACGGTGTTTGAACCGTTCTTGAATGTGCGCATCATCGTGCCAAACGTGATGCCAAGTCCTTTTAAGAGGCCGGGAAGTTGCGCCATTAGAACATCACTTTCAATACAGCCGTCAACATGATGTTGACGAGTGATACGGGGATAAGAACTTTCCATGCGAAGCGCTGAAGTTGATCTTCACGAAAACGTGGATAAGTAAAACGCACCCACATGATGAGAAACGTGAGCACCATCATTTTGGTGAACACGATCAACGGCCCCACAATATTCATCCAATTAGAAACACTGTCCATCGATGTCCAACCGAACCACGAGAACGGCACTCCCCAACCACCGAGGAAGAGCGTGCTTGCGATCATTGCGAATACGCCCGCAGTTGCAAACTCGCCAATAAAGAAGATGAGGAAGCGGAAGCCCGAATACTCAGTCATGTAACCCGACACCAACTCGGATTCGGCGATTGGCATGTCAAACGGAGCCTGGGTGAGCTCGGCTTGAATTGCGATCATAAACACGAAGAAGCCAACGAACTGCGTAATCACATATGGATTACCAAAAGTATTGATGCCAAACATTGATCCAGCATTTTGGGCTACAACTATTTGCTGCAGGTTCATGGTTCCAGCCTGAATGACCACGCCCATCACTGCGAGAACCATCGGAAGTTCGTATGCGATCAACTGACCTGCTGCGCGCAAACCACCGAGCAACGAGTACTTGTTTGCACTCGACCAACCAGCCATCAAGATGCCGAGCACCGAAATAGATGAAACTGCCAGCGCATAAAAGATTCCGGTTTCAAGATTGGTAAACCATGCATCTGGACCAAACGGAACGACAACAACAAGAAGGAACGTACTCATCAACACGATGATTGGCGCCATCTTGAAAACAGGCTTGTCGGCATTGGTTGGTTGGATATCTTCTTTTTGCAACCACTTGCCTACCTCGGCGAACAATTGCAACGAACCCTGGGGTCCGGCCTCCATTGGGCCAAGGCGGCTCTGCATAAACGACATCATCTTGAACAAAAAAACATACACAATCGTGCCTGCAGGCAAGAGCACAGCAACGAGCCCGCCTAATACGCGTAACAGGGACTGACCCCAGTACGGAATTACGACGCTCAGCAATGAATTCATTAGCGGTCGATGTCTCCAAGAATGAAATACAACGAAGCAAGAATCGTGATGATGTCTGGCACGTACACGCCGCGCAACAACCATGGTGTGATCGAAATGTTGTTGAAGCTTGCCGAACGAATCTTGACGCGGAATGGGCCGAGGTCGCCGCGCGACACAACGTAATAACCCATCTCGCCAAGTGGGTTCTCGGTAGAGACCCAAGCTTCGCCTTCAGGCACCTTGATGATCTTCGGAACCTTGGCCATCACAGGGCCGCTTGGAATTCCGTCAAGTAATTGGTCGACAATCTTCGTTGCTTCGCGAGTTTCTTGCAAGCGAATCCAGCAACGCGCGAAGCTGTCACCGTCCGGATGAGTCCAAACTTTAAAATCAACTTTGTCGTAAGCGAGTGGAATTGTTTGATCGCGACGCAAGTCCCAATCGACTCCACTTGCACGTAAGTTTGCGCCAGATAGTCCGTACTGCAATGCAACGTCGCGAGGGATCACACCAATACCGCGTGTACGCGACTGAAAGATCTCGTTACCAAACAACAGGGTTTCGATCTCGTCACAGAAATTACGCAACTTCTTCATCACGACTTTTGTTTCGTCTATCCAACCTGCAGGCAGATCATCTTTCAAGCCGCCAATTCGGTCAAAGTTTGGATGGAAGCGACCGCCAGTTGCAGATTCGATCAGGTTGAGAACATATTCGCGATCACGGAAAGCCAAGAACACAGGCGTGATTGCGCCCATTTGTACACCTAAGTCACCAAGGAACAACGAAACGTTTGCAATGCGTGAAAGTTCAAACAAGATGGTGCGGATCCACTGCGCGCGAGGCGGTGCTTCGACATTCATCAGTTTTTCTGCTGCCAAGATAAACGGAACTTCGTTTGCAAAACTGCCAAGCCAGTCGATGCGATTAACCAGCGAAGTGACTTGCGGAAATGTACGAACCTCAGTGAGTTTTTCGTAACCGCGATGCATGTAGCCACACGATGGTTCGGCCCACACCACTTGCTCGCCATCGAGCCGAGCGATAATGCGCAATGTGCCGTGAGTAGCTGGATGTTGTGGCCCGATGTTGAGGGTCATGCCCTCTGTTTCGAGCTCGACATTGAGTCGGGCATCTGCAGCTTGCGAAGCGATATAACTCAGCTGTTGGCGATTACCAAGTTTTGCTGGAACGGGATCATTCAGAATGGTCATGAAGGGCTCTCGTTCTCATCATCGGTTCCGCCTGGCAATGGTTCAACATCGACAATGCCCGGCCATGGCTTGACCATGCGTGCGAGCAATGGGAAATCTTTGCGCATTGGATAACCCTCGAAGTCGACTGGTAGATACATGTTGCGCAAATCAGGGTGTCCAGTAAAACCAATACCGAACATTTCATGAGCTTCACGCTCGTGCCAGTTTGCACCAGCAAAAACAGTGCAGATGGAATCAACGGTGAAAGAGTCATTTGGAACATCTGCTTTGATGTTGATGCCCAGGTGCGTCACTGAGTTAACGAGGCGCACGAGCATTTGCATGCGTGTGTCGCCACCCGTGTAGCCAGGACGAATCACTGTGTCGCGAACAGGTGCTGGCTCTGATGGATCGTCTTCGCCGCGACCGTATGGCGATGGCATCCAGTCAATTGCCGAAAGAAAACAAAAGTAATCGAACGAGTGTGCGTCTTTCAGCGCCTGAATGCTTGAGCACCAAGACTCAGTGGTGACGCGAACCCAGATGTCGTCGCCAGGCTTGACAAGTGTTTCGACTACACAAGCTCCGAGTGTCGTGCGAATTGCAGCAACCATTGCGTCGCGCGTTGCATCAACTTTTACTTCCGTTGCTGTCGAAGCAGTGGTTTCAGCGGGTGACGACAACGGGCTCACCTCGCCTTTCGGCTTCTGCAGATGCATGCACTGATGAATTTGCTACCGCATCCATTGACACAGTTCCTTCACCGCGCCAACGCGCACCCATGTCTTCGTTCTTAATGCGCTGTTGCAACAACACGATGCCTTCGAGCAATGCTTCTGGGCGAGGTGGGCAGCCTGGAATGTATACGTCGACCGGAATAATTTGATCGACACCTTTTGTCACTGAGTAACTGTCCCAATATGGGCCACCGCAGTTTGCACAACTCCCCATCGAGATCACATATTTTGGTTCAGGCATCTGCTCGTACAAGCGCTTGATGGCTGGCGACATTTTGTCAGTGACAGTTCCAGAAATCACTACAAGATCTGCTTGACGTGGGCTTGCTGGTAATGGAATCACGCCGAGACGCATCACGTCGTAACGCGGTGAACCAAATGCTGCGCCCATTTCAATTGCGCAACATGCAAGACCCCACTGGTACACCCACAAGGAATACGAGCGACCCATGTTGAACAACGAGTTAAGTGGCTTAGGCAAACGCCCGCGATCTACAAGACCCATGTTGTTACACCCACCGCAATACGCCCTTGCGCCAGGCGTACACCAGGCCAAGGAGCAAGATAAATACGAACACACCCATTTCAATGAGACCAAAACCCATGTAGCGCTCGAGTTGCGTGGCCCAAGGAAAAATAAACACGGCTTCAACGTCAAAGATCACGAAGAGCAACGCAAATATGTAATAACGAACTTGGCTCTGCGACCAACCTTCACCAACTGGATCAACACCGCTTTCGTACGACAACAACTTCTCGCGATTCGGTTTTGACGGTCGTATGAGTGACGACACCCACAACAAGAGTCCGGCGATAAGAACGGCGGCTAAACCGAACCAGACAATGGTGAGAAAGGACCTGAGGAAGGTAGACATCAACCTGAAAAACTACTACTTGGGCGCAGTTTGGGGAGAAACCACCGACCGCTTTTTACCTTGTGAACAAGTGCCCACGGGCCTTTGGCTTGGGGATCGGGGTTGATGCAATGTTGTGCAAAAACCAGTCAACAATCAGCCCGGCAGCAGGGCCAGACCGTTCGACCTCTGCTCGAGTGCGCTCGATGAGGGCACTCGGGGCCATGTCTAATGCGGCCAACTCGGCAGCACCCTGACCGCTGATCCATCGCGAAATGATGGCCTCATTGGCTTCTGGGTGAAATTGAGTCGCAAACGTACGACCCATCTGCATGGCCTGTGGGCCAGCATCACTGAGAGCTAATACTTGGGCCCCAGGGGGTGCAGAAAACGTGTCGTAATGCCACTGCATCCACGAACCAGCCAACACGCCATAAGTAGGTGTGGCTATTACCTCGTGCCAACCGACCTCAGATTTTTTGGCCCGCTCAGCGCTGCCACCGAGTGCGTGTGACATTATTTGCGCTCCGAAGCAGATGCCAAATTGCGGAATTCCGCGGCGATGGCCTTCGCGAATGACTTCTGATTCGGCGGCAACATTCTTTGCAACATTGTCCCAGTAGACCGACCAGTTCGAGCCGAGATACAGAACGAGATCTATGCCATCGAGCGACGGCCATTCATGTGGGTATTCGCGGTGGACCGTCGTGAACGAAAAGTCGTAGTCCTCAAATCGTTGGCCGACAAAGCCTGCATCTGCATCACCCGAATTTGCCAAGAGTAGAGCACGCATCAGAGGTACGGTAGTCGGTGCATGGCAACAAGCAACCCATCTCCAATAGAAATTTCACATGAAGCATTTGTAGCTGCTCGTGAACGAGGCAAAGACGTAGTACTGCACACTCCCGTCTTGCCTTCCGCGTATCTCAGTCAACGCTTTGGCGGCAACATCGTGCTCAAAGCCGAGAACCTACAACGCACTGGTTCGTTCAAAATTCGTGGTGGCATGAACAAACTTGCCCAATTGGGTAATGCAAAAGAAACAGGAGTTGTCGCGGGCAGTGCAGGCAACCATGCGCAAGGCTTAGCTCTTGCCGCGAAACATTTTGGCGCGCAATGCGACATCTTTGTACCCAAGGGTGCTTCGCTGTCAAAAATTGCCGCAACCAAACACCATGGTGCAACCGTGCTTGACGGCGGCGAAAGTGTTGACACGGCAGTTGCATCGGCAAAGGCTCGCGCGCAAGAAACGGGCATGGCGTTTTGTCACCCATACGACGACCCAGATGTCATTGCAGGTCAGGGCACACTCGGCCTCGAACTACTTGAAGACATCGACGATCTCGAGTTGCTCATCATCCCCCTCGGAGGCGGCGGACTGCTTGCCGGTACTGCTCTAGCAATTAAGCAACGACACCCCAACGTACGAATCATCGGTGTGCAGGCATCAGTTTGCGCGCCATACATTCACGGCACATCCCCCGAAGGCAAAATACTTACGCTCGCTGACGGCATCGCCGTAAAACAACCGGGCAACTTCACCAAACCACTCATCGACAAATGGGTTGACCAAATTATTGAAGTGGACGAAGACTCAATTGCTGACGCGGTCGTCATTTTGATGGAACACACCAAAATGCTTGTTGAAGGTGGTGGCGCAGTCGGCCTTTCCGCGCTGCTGACCAATCAGATCACCCCGACAAAAACTGGCACTACTTGCATAGTCTTGTCTGGCGGCAACATCGACATCGGCCTGATCCCAAACCTTGTACGTCGAAATGAAACAAACGAAGGTCGTCGACTAACTATTTTTGTGCGCCTACCCGACCGACCAGGTTCTCTGTCTGGGCTCGTGGATGTTTGTGCTGCACAAGAAGCAAACGTGATTGAAGTGCAACACATCCGCGAAGGTGTCAAACTGCACCCGCGCGAAACCGGTATTCAGGTTGTACTTGAAGTCAAGAGTCCCGAGCATGCACTCTCAGTAATTGCAGCAGCAAAAGCCAGCGGCTTTGTGATTCAAGAAAGCGCTTAGAAACCTATAGTTTGAGAAACACCCAGCAACAAACCCGGCAGGATGCCGATCAGCAGAGTTGCGACCACAGCAAGTGTGATTGCCAAGCCGACAGACTTTGAAACTACAACTGGAGCATCGTCGGCTGGATCGCTGAGCCACATGCTGACCATGATGCGCAGGTACAAGAATGCGGCAATCACAGCTGCAAGCATCGCTGCAACTGCGAGTGCGTAACTCTCGACCGAAACTGCTGCACGAATGATGCCGAACTTCGCAACAAAACCTGATGTAAGCGGTACGCCAGCCTGAGCCAGCAGCAACACGGTCATACCAAGCGCGAGTACAGGACGCTTCTTGCCAAGACCCTTAAATGCATCGAGCGAGGTTGCTGCATCTCCGGCACCTGCAACTACCGAGACAACAGCAAATGTGCCGATAACCAAAATTGAATAAATAAATAAGTACCCCATTGCCGAAGAGATACCGAGATGCGAGTCGGCATGACCAATGTGGGCAGCGGCTTCAAGACCAACCAAGATAAAACCTGCGTGACTTATTGATGAGTAAGCAAGCATTCGTTTGACATCGGTTTGCACGACTGCCAACAACGAGCCAACGACAAGTGTGAGCAATGCCAAAACAAGAATCGCAGGGCGCCAGTCATCAATGCGGCTTGGCAATGCAATCATGAATACTCGAATGAGCGCCGAAAATGCTGCGACCTTGCCAACTGAACCCATGAGTGCAGTAACCGGTGTTGGTGCACCCTGATACACATCGGGCGTCCACACGTGGAATGGGACAAGCGAAACTTTAAATGCAAAACCAACGAGCATCAATGCAATGCCAGCGAGTAACAGACCATTACTCCCTGAAATATTCACTTCAGTAGAAAAAACCGTTGCCATCGATTGCAGGTTGGTGGTGCCCGATGCACCGAACAAAAGCGCAACTCCGTACAAGAAGAACGCAGATGCAAAACCACCGAGGATGAAGTATTTGAGACCGGCTTCGCCGCTTTGCATGCGGCGGCGATTGCTCGCTGTGAGCAAGTAAAACGAAAGGCTTAAGGTCTCAAGACCAAGGAATAACACCAGCAAGTCGTTGGCGGACGCCATAACTACTCCACCGATTGCGGCAGTGAGCATGAGGCCATACACCTCTGGACCGTCTTCGCCTTCGCGCACCAAATAGTCGTTCGCGACGAGTGAAACGAGTACAACCGCGACACAAATAGCGAACGTTGCAAACAACGAAAAGTGATCAAACGAAATCGCTCCACCAACCAGCGTGGACGATTTGTCATCGCTCATCTGATTCCACAACACGCCTGTCAAGACCGCCGCAGTAGTTGCAGTAACCACCGAAGCCGTTGCATACCAACCACGTTTCCACTGAGGTGTGAGTGAACCAACAAGGATCAGGAGCAACGCTCCACCGAGCAACGCAAGGATCGGGCTGATTTTGAACCACTGTATGGCAGGGCCTTCAAATGTGGACGTTGCTGCAATCAATTTGGACATCATTTGCTTGCCTCAACATGTTCGATCAGTGCCTTGACGCTTGGCTCTATGCGATCGAGCATCGGCTTTGGATACACACCTGCAAACACGATCGCTGCGACAAACACCGAGAGCAACAAACCTTCGCGCAATGTAATTTCTGGAAAGGACTTGTTGTCGTCATTTGGTTCGCCATGGAACACGCGCTGATAAGCCCAGAGCAAATAGAGCGCAGCAAGAATCACGCCGACTGTGGCGACAACAACCCACCAGCGAGCCGTTGGGAATGAGCCGATAAGCACAAGGAACTCACCGACGAAGCCGTTGAGACCCGGCAAGCCGATTGATGACAACATCACGATCATGAAAAAGCCAGCAAAAATAGGTGCGACTGCCTGGATGCCACCAAGCTCAGCAATTTGTCGAGTGTGACGACGCTCGTAAATCATGCCGACAAGCAAGAACAATGCGCCAGTTGAAACACCGTGGTTGACCATCTGCATCACACCGCCAGTGATGGCCTGTGTGGTCAGAGCAAAAGTACCGAGCACGATAAAACCGAGGTGAGCAACCGACGAATACGCAACGAGACGCTTCAGATCTTTCTGCATTGTCGCGGCAATAGCGCCATACAAAATGCCGATCACTGCAAGAGTGAGCAACACTGGCTTGGCCCAAATCGCTGCTTGCGGAAACAAATACACACCAAAGCGCAACATGCCATACGTACCCATCTTGAGCAACACACCGGCCAAGATGACTGAGCCACCAGTTGGTGCCTGAGTGTGAGCATCGGGCAACCATGTGTGCAGAGGAAACAGTGGAACCTTGACAGCAAACGCGATCATGAATGCAGCAAACAACCAGCGACCAGTGCCTGTAGCGAAGTTGGCCTTTTCTGCTATCTCAACCAAGTCAAATGTGAGCACTCCCGTATCGCGGCGCGCCAAAAACGCTGTTGCAACGATGCCGACGAGCATGAATGCTGATCCCGCCATGGTGTACAAAAAGAATTTGGTCGCTGCATACACACGCTTTTCGTAACCCCAGCCACCAATGAGGAAATACATCGGGACCAACACGATTTCGAAAAACACGAAGAACAAGAACAGGTCGAGGCTGAGGAAACTGCCCATGACGCCCGCCTCGAGCAACAACATCCACGCCAAGTACGACTTGTGATCGTGGTGCGGATCAATCCCGACAATGACCAGTGGGAACAACACACCAGTGAGCACAACCATAAACAGCGATATGCCGTCTACGCCCAAGTGCCACGAGATTCCCCACTCACTGACCCACGAATGCTTCGACACAAACTCAAAACCTGCTGCGCCGGTTGGAAACTTGATGAGCATCCACACGCTCATTGCTCCGGTTGCGATGCTCGATACAAGCGCTGTGAGCTTGACCCACTCACCATGATTTTTATTGAGTAACGAAACGAGGACTGCCCCAAGTAACGGCATGAGGACGAGCATGGTGAGAATTGGAAAACTCGCAGTGGTCATTTCGGCTGAAGCAAACATCAGATAAGCCCTCTCAACACAAACCACGCCAGCAACACAACAACACCGACGGTGATCACTGCCGCGTAGGCACGCACGAAACCATTTTGGCCCTTACGCACTTGACCAGCCACAGATCGCACAATTGTGGCTGTTCCGTTGACTGCCCCATCAACAACATGTGCATCGACCCATGCAACACCATTAAACAACGCATTTCCTGGGCCACCCACCAACTTGGCTGCAGTCGCGTCGTAGTTCCATGCTTGCTCAAGAATCTTTGGCTCAACCGCCTTGATCTTGTGCTTTGCATACACCGCAATAGCTGCAACTATGCCGAGCGTTGCAATCACCACAGCAACACCCAGTAGCAAATATTTATTTTGATATGCCCAAGTCTCATGAATGTGAGCTTCTGATTCCTCAACGACAGGCGCAAGCCAGTGCTCTAAGAATGCTGTCTTTGAAGAGAACGGCAACTGCAGTGCACCACCAACCATCGCAAGGCCAGCAAGAACAACAAGTGGCATCAGCATGATGCGTGGGCTCTCATGTGGAGTGAAGTCACCGTGTGCACCATTTTCTGCAGCATGATCATTCCACTTTGCTTCACCATAAAACACCATGATCACTTGACGCGTCATGTAATACGCCGTCAACAATGCGGTCACAACACCAACGACATACAGCCCACGGTTGTTGGCATAGACATAGAGCAAAATTTCATCCTTCGACCAAAAGCCCGCAAATGGCGGCACACCCGCAATGGCGAGCCAGCCGATGATAAATGTGATTGCTGTAACTGGCATAAGTTTGTGCAACGCACCCATACGACGCATGTCTTGCTCGTGGTGCATGCCATGAATGACCGAACCAGAACCAAGGAACAGCAGTGCCTTGAAGAACGCGTGTGTCACCATGTGGAAAATGGCTGCGACGTAAGCGCCCGAACCAATAGCAAGGAACATAAAACCAAGTTGCGACACCGTTGAGTACGCCAACACTTTCTTAATGTCGTTCTGTGCAACAGCAACTGTTGCTGCATACAACGCTGTCGCTGCACCGATGCAAGCAATGATCATCGGCGCCCACGTGTACGAAACATGTAGCACAGGGCTCATCCGCGTCATCAAAAACACACCAGACGTCACCATGGTTGCAGCGTGGATCAGGGCGGAAACCGGAGTCGGGCCTTCCATTGCGTCTGGCAACCAGAGGTACAACGGCAGCTGTGCGCTCTTGCCACATGCACCTACAAACAGCAGCAACGCAATCGCGGTTGCGGTTACAGGTGCGAGCGACCCGTGATGTGCGGCTTCGTTAATGCCGCTGTACGACAGAGTGCCGACTTTGCTGAAAGCCAAGAACATCGCCGTCATCACACCAAAGTCGCCAATGCGGTTGGTAACAAATGCCTTCTTGCCGGCAACCGCAGCAGAGTTGCGAGTGTGCCAGAACGAAATGAGGAAGTACGAGCAGGCACCAACGCCCTCCCATCCAAGGAAAGTCACGAGCAAGTTTTCGCCGAGCACCAACATGAGCATCGAGAACACAAACAAGTTGAGATACAAGAAAAACTTCGGAAACTTTGGGTCGCCGTGCATGTAGCCAATTGCATAGAGATGAATCAGCGAACCAATACCGGTGATGAACAATGCCATGGTGATTGATAGCGGGTCTGCCAACAACGCCATGTCAACTTGCAGTGAGCCGACTGGCAGCCACTTGAACATGGTTACAACTTGGTGGCGCTCTTCGGCCGGGCGCGAAAGCAGATTGAAAAATACGGAGACGGTAATGAGGAACGACCCGATGGTCATGAACGATGCAAGCCAGCCAGCCTTTGGCTCGCCCAAGCGTCGGCCAAAAATCATGATGACGAGTGCGCCGAACAACGGCAATACGGGCACGAGCCAAAGATGATCGATGAAGAAACCGGTCACGGATTAGCCCTTCAACTCTGCAAGATCGTCAACGGTGATGCCACTGCGGCGGCGCATGATCGCCACGATGATGCCAAGGCCAACCACTACTTCTGCCGCTGCCACAACAAGCACAAAGAACACGATGGCCTGACCGTTGATGTCGTTGAGACGACGACCAAGAGTTACAAACGTGAGGTTGACTGCGTTCAGCATTAGTTCGATGCACATAAACATCACAAGTGGATTGCGACGTACCAGCACGCCAACGGTGCCAATCGTGAAGAGCACTGCCGACAACAAGAGGTACCACGTTGAGGTTGGAACAACAATGAGTGCGTTCATCACTTCGCTGCTCCAGCGGTTTGTTGCTTGCCTGCCGTGCGACGGCGCGCCAGCAACACGGTGCCAACAACGGCAACGACTAACAGGATCGATGTCACTTCAAAAGCCATCACATAATCGGAAAAAATTGAAGAAGCGAGTTGCTGAATGTTGGCATCTGGATTGTCGCCAGCAACATTGCTTGCAATGCCCTCGCCACGAGCAATGACCGAGTCGGCGCCAGTGTAAATAGCGGCACCAAGCAAACCAAGCAGACACACACCGACCACGCCAGCCACCCAGCGCTGACCGGCAAGCGGCTCGGTCTTGAGGTTTTCAACCTGGTCGACACCGAGCAACATGATCACGAACAAGAACAACACCACGATGGCTCCGGCATACACAATCACTTGCACTGCAGCCAAAAATTCGGCGTGTTGAGCAACGAACATCACCGCGATTCCGAACAATGTGAGCACCAGGCTGAGTGCTGCGTGTACGGGATGCTTGCGCAACACGACACCAAGCGCACCAACAATGATCATGACGGTGGCACAAACAAAAACGAAAAGTTCCATTAGTCGCTGCTCACCTCTGGGGCGCGCACGCCATAGCCAAGCTCGCCACTCCAGCCCACTACTCCACTAAACGTTGCGTCACCTGAAGGCGCAGTTGCGCGCATCCAACCCGAAGTGTTTTGGTCTTCGCCGGGGCGCCAGTCTTCCCACGGCAAGTGTTGCGGTTGACCGTCATCGCCAACCAGTAATTCATCTTTTGTATAAATGGCATCTTGACGATTGGTGAACGAGAACTCGAACAATTTTGACTCGGTGATTGCTTCTGTTGGGCATGCTTCGACACACAAGTCGCAGTGAATGCAACGCAGATAATTGATTTCGTAGATCCAACCAAAACGCTCGCCAGGAGAAGTTGGATTATCGGGATCGTTGTCGGCACCACGAACATGAATGCACTTTGCTGGGCACACGGCAGCACACAACTCACAGCCAATGCACTTTTCCATGCCGTCCTCGTAACGGTTGAGCACGTGACGACCATGCATGCGCTCTGGCTTGTCAATCTTTGCGTCCATCTCTTCGGCGCGCTTGCTTGACTCACCACTCTTTGACTTGTTGATCGACTTTCGGCGTACGCGACCGCCCGAATATTGAGTCGTTACCTGATTCTTCTTACCGCGCTGACGAGCGGTAACAAGGAAGCCTCCGAAGTAACCCATTAGAACATCGACCCTTCGGTTTCGCGTTGCTTGGCACTCACTTTGAACGCCGCTTGCAACAGCGCATAACTTGCGCCAAGAATTGCAACCGAAACCGTGGTGACGATCAACGTATTCCAACCCTGGTCGCGACCAAGGCGCTGCGCTGCGATCAACATAAACCAACCAAGCGACGCCGGAATCAAAACCTTCCAACCCAAGTCCATCAACTGGTCATAGCGGAAGCGCGGCAACGTGGCTCGCAGCCAGACATATATATAGAGAAACACCAGCACTTTGAGGAACAGCCAAATGGTGCCCTCAATGCCGTTTGGAACAAATGGAATGTCGAGAACTGTGCCGCGGAACGAGATGGGCTGCGGGCCACCGAAGAAGAGGGTGACGATCAGCGCGCTCATGGTCACGGTGTTCATGAACTCTGCAAGATAAAACAATGCGAAGCGGATGCTCGAATATTCGGTGTTAAAACCACCAACCAATTCTTGCTCGGCTTCCACCAAGTCAAATGGGGGGCGATTAAGTTCGGCAGTTGCAGCGATGAGGAAAATCACGAACGGAACGACTCCCGTAGCAATCACATTCCAATTGCCAAGTGAATTTTGTGCCGCAACGATTCCACTCGTTGACAGTGTTCCAGTCACCAAGAACACCGTGCCGAGTGAAAGACCAAGCGCGGCTTCATAGCTCACCATCTGAGCCGACGCACGCACTGAACCCAAGAGTGGGTATTTAGAACCACTTGACCAGCCGGCCAACATGATTCCGTAGACAGCAATTGCCGAGATGGCGAGCGCGAACAACACACCAACCGGTGGGTCTGCAAGTTGAACGCGTGTTGCATGACCGAACCATGTCACCATGCCGTTGTTGCCGTTACGGAAGTCTCCGCCGAGAGGAATAATTGCAAACGACAAAAATGCAGGAACAAACGACAAAAATGGCGCGAGCTTAAACACGAATCGATCTGAGCGATCTGGAATTAAATCTTCTTTGAAGAAGAGTTTGATTCCGTCGGCGAGTGTTTGCAGCAATCCAAATGGGCCTGCCTTGTTTGGACCAATACGGTTTTGCATGCCAGAGATAACTTTGCGCTCAAACCACACCATCAGCATGGTTGCTACAAGGCCTGTCACGAATACAGCAAGCACTTTGAGGATCACAATGACAAGCGGAGTCCACAGCAATTCGCCGTTGAGTAGCGGATCTATCGCAAACATATTGCTCATGACATCATCTCGATTTTGAGATCAATGACGTCTTTAGTGACATCTAATAATTCACGCGCATCTGAACCATTCAAATTGATTGGCAACCATGCGGTACCGCGCAATACGTCGGCGGACTCTTGCAACGACAACACCAACGTGGCTCGCTCCGAAGTAACTCGCACCGACTCGCCCACTTGCGCACCAATGCGCGGCACATCGAGTGGATTGACGATGACTGCAGCCGCGGTAGCAAGCGTTGCCAATGATGGGCTCTTGGCAGTGCCGATTGCATTGTCGTACAACTTGCGCGACACAACAGCGCGATAGTCGTACGAATTGCGCTCGCTGCTTGCGCTATCGGCACGCGTAAGAGTTATTGGAGTTGGATGCGCGACGATCACTCCGTCGTGCTCCACTGCGTGGGTATCGATAGCGGGTGCAAACTCACTCACCATTGAAATCATTGCGGCATGCACTTCGTTGTAGGAAGCAAAACCCAAATCATGAGACGTTGCTGTACCCAACTCAACTGCGATCATCCAGTCTGGGCGCGCAGTGCCGACTGGAGTGATTGATTGAGCAACATTGCTGATGCGACCTTCAAGGTTTGTTGTGGTTCCCACTTTTTCACCGTAAGCAGCTGCCGGCAACACGATGTCGGCCAACGCTGACGATTGTGTAATAAAGGTGTCGATTGCAATGATGTTGCGCGCACCCGACAGACCACGGCGTGCCAAGTCGGCATCTGGAACATCAGAAAGCGGATCGGCGCCGAGCAGTACCAAGCATTCGATCTTGCCCGCTGCGGCTGCTTCGAGAATCTCGGCTGTCGACTTGCCACCATTGCGAGGCGTGAGCCCCGCCGTGATCGAGCCACGAACATTGCCGCGTCGCAGCACTGGAAGCACGGTTGCATGTGGTGCCAAATGCAGCACTTCGGCAAGCGCATGTACAACTGACTCTTCAGATTCGGCCAAGTTCATGCGACCAACAATGACAACTACCGAGCCACTTGCAACTTGAGCGGTAAATGCCGCATCCGTGGCAAGTGCGCGCAATGTTGCTGCTGTTTTACCTGGCTCGACATGAACTTTCTTCCACGCCTTGCCTGCCAAACCCGTTGCGCGTGGCGACACTTCAACAACACGACCAGTGCGCTTCTCAGCTGCATGGCGCACACGGAGGTACAGCACTGGCAACTCTTCTTTGAGGTCCGGCGCGAGCAAAATAATTGTCTTTGCAGAATCGATGTCGGCGATTGTTGCTTGAGGCAACGAGAACACTTGTGGAGGAAGTCCGTCAGCGAGCTGTGAGTCGCGAGAGTCGACACCCAATGCGTCGGCAAGATGTGCCCAAGCAAAGGCGTCTTCGTTAGTTCCGTGTGCTCCGCCAATGATGGCAACAGACTGCGGGCTGACGGTAAGCGCTGTACGCAACATACGAGCAGCCGAATCGATAGCGACCGACCAACTTGTTGCACTCAAGTTGCCACTTCCATCCTTAATTAATGGAGTCGTGAGGCGATCTTTTGAGTTGATCGACTCAAAGTTGAAACGGCCCTTGTCGCACAACCAACCCCAGTTGACTGGTTGACTGTCTACGCCCTGATAACGAACCAACTCGTCGCGGCTGCTTTGCACCACTGTGCGACAACCGACCGAGCATGTTGTGCAAGTGCTCTCAACATGTTCGATGTCCCACGGGCGGGCCTTAAAACGATATGGCTTTGCGGTGAGGGCACCGACTGGGCAAATCTGCACGGTGTTGCCCGAGAAGTACGAGCTAAACGGCTCATCAGGAAACGTCATTACTTGCGTATTGTTTCCGCGGCTCGTAAATGAAATCAATGCATCGCCAGCAACTTCGTCGGCAAAGCGCGTGCAGCGATCGCACAAGATGCAGCGCTCGCGATCGAGATACACATTGTCGCTAATAGCGATTGGTTTTTCGTAGTGTCGCTTCTCTTCAACAAAACGGCTCTCGCCAGGGCCATGACTAAATGCTTGGTCTTGCAACGGGCACTCGCCGCCCTTGTCACACACTGGGCAATCGAGCGGGTGATTTGCAAGCAACAACTCGAGCACACCCTCTTGGGCTTTTTTAACGCCCTCGGTCTCCGTGTTGACAACTTGGCCTTCTGCAACTGGCGTCATGCATGACACCACCATCATTGGGCCGCGTGGTCCAACTACTTCAACGAGACACTGGCGGCACATGCCCACCGGTTCCATGCGTGGGTGATAGCAAAAGCGTGGAATGAAATCGTCTGTGCGATCTGCAGCCGCAATGATCATCTCGCCTTTGCGTGCAGCAACGACTTTGCCGTTGATAGTGACGCTGACTGCGTTTGGATCCACTACTGGCTCTGACGCTGCGGTGTTTGAATCGACTGTTGTCATGTCTATGCCCACACCGTTGGCGGAGTTGAAACTGCAGTAACAGGAATCGAGATGCGCTTCACTAAACGAGCTTCAAATTCGCTGCGGAACAATGTGATTGCAGAGTGCAGCGGAGCAAATGCTGAAGGTCCGACGAAACAAATCGTTGTCATCTTGTAAGGAAATGGCACAGCTGCCAATCCTAATTTTTCGTTGGATGCGTGCGGGAAGTCTCCAGGGCAGATCATTGCGCCGACTTCGAGAATTTGTTGCAAGTCGGCTTCGGTACCTGTGCCGTCAACAATGCGGGTGAGGATGCGCTCGAGCCACGTGCCGCCTTCGCGACACGGCGTGCACTTGCCACACGATTCGTGCGCATAAAAGTGTGTGAGCGTCAATGCTGCAGCAGGAATGTCGGTGGTCGAATCCATCACCATGATTGCACCGGAACCAAGCATCGATCCTGCCGGTCCAACCTGGCTTGCTTCGAATGGCAAGTCGAGTTGGTCAGCCGTAAACCAAGGTGCCGAACCGCCGCCTGGCACAAATGCTTTGAGTTCGTTGTCGTTGCGAATGCCGCCACAAAACTCTGCGCCGTACAACAAGTCTCTAAACGTTGTCGTGCCATTGATGATTTCAAATACTCCAGGATTTTTGACATGCCCCGACACCGCAACCATGCGAGTTCCAGGAGAAGTCTTTGTGCCAATAGCGGTGTATGCCTCGGAGCCGTTGACCATCAACCAAGGCAAGTTGGCAAGCGTCTCGACGTTGTTGACGATTGTTGGCTGACCGTACAAACCATTTGCGGCAGGGAAAAACGGTGGCTTGAGTCGTGGCATACCGCGATTGCCCTCAAGGCTCTCGATCAACGCGGTTTCTTCGCCGACTACGTAAGCGCCAGCACCCCAGTGCAACACGATGTCTACCGAAAATTTGGAACCTAAAATATTTTTGCCAACATAACCAGCGGCATAAGCCTCATTGAGTGCGGCTGCAACACGCTCTTGCGCAAGCGCCATCTCGCCACGAATGTACAAGAAGCATTGCGACAACCCGGCCGCGTAACACGCGATGAGGCAACCTTCAATGAGTTGGTGCGGATCGCGCTCCATGAGCAAACGATCCTTGTAAGTGCCGGGCTCACTCTCGTCCCCGTTTACAACCAAATATTTTGGAAACACTTGTTGCGGAGTCAGACCCCATTTTGTTCCAGCAGGAAAACCTGCGCCACCGCGACCAAGCACAGTTGCACTTTTTACTTCTTCGTGTATGTCGGTTGCTGGGCGACCAAGAGCCTTGCGCAAACCGGCATAACCACCCGTGGCCAAAAAGCGTTCAATCGTGAACGAGTCAGCGTGCTCGAAGCGTGACGTCACAATTTTTGGCCTGTCGCCTGCAACAAAACCTGCAGCATGTGGATACCTGATGGCCGTTGTCATAATGCCGCCTTGCCGTCCATCCATGCAGGATTCTCGGTTGCAAGCCCTGGTGCAACTGCACCAACGCCGCGATCGGCAGGAATGCGCTGGCGAATTCGCGCAACAACTCCGTGAGCAGGAATCTCGTCGGCCAATTTTCCGCTCTTGAGATCATCAATCAACGTGTCGAAGTCACCGTTGGTCACTTTGTAACGAAAGCGATAATTGACTTGCAATGTAGGCGCCTCGGTGCAGGCTGCCTGACACTCTGCATGAGCAAGAGTAAACATTCCGTCTGCGGTCGTGCCACCGGCTTTGACACCCAACTTCTGTTCGGCGTGATGCATCAAATCTCCAGCACCCATGAGCGCACACGACATGGTGCCGCAAATGTTGACAAGATATTTGCCGACAGGCTCGAAGCGAAACATCTCGTAAAACGTTGCAGTTCCATACACTTCGGCCGATGTAACACCGACGAGTTCACCCAAGTGCACCATTGCTTCGTTCGTGACATAACCGTTTTGCTCTTGTGCAAGATGCAGAAGCGGAATAAGTGCTGACTTTGGCCGTGGATAGCGAGCAATGATCTCGAGAGCAGTTTTGATGTTGACGTCATTCAGGCGACTCATCTGTCGACCTCGCCTAGTACTGGGTCAACAGAAGAAATCACTGCAACGGCATCGGCAACGAGCCCACCACGCATCATGTGCGGCAGAGCTTGAACGTTGACAAAACTCGGCGCACGTACGTGCATGCGATACGGAGTTGCCGAACCATCGCTTGCGATGTAGCAGCCAATCTCGCCACGTGGGCTTTCGATCGCTACATACACTTCGCCTTCTGGAACCTTGAAGCCTTCAGTGAAAATCTTAAAGTGGTGAATCAACGCTTCCATCGACTCGTCGATGCGAGCACGAGGTGGCGGAGTCACTTTCTTATTTTGAATGCGGTAGTCGCCACCAGGCATCTTGTCGAGAATTTGGCGCACGATGCGCATTGACTCTCTAATTTCGGCCAAGCGAATTGCATAGCGATCAAACGCATCGCCATAACTGCCGACAACCACATCAAAGTCAACATCTTTGTAATTCAGGTACGGCATGTCGCGACGCAAGTCCCATGCCAAGCCGGTCGAACGCAAGATTGGTCCTGTGGCACCCAGCGCTATCGCTTCATCACGAGTGATTACTCCAACGCCCTGCAAACGCTCGCGCCAAATTGGCTGACCCGTCATCAACGTGTCGTACTCGTCCAATCGTGGTCCGAGCATTTCAAGAATCTCGAGCACATCATCACGCCAACCCGCAGGAAGGTCGGCAGCAACTCCACCGGGGCGAATGAAGTTGTGATTCATACGCAAGCCCGTGACTTTTTGGAAGAAACGCAAAACTTCTTCGCGCTCACGCCAGCCGTACAACATCATCGACACGGCGCCGATGTCCATGCCGTTTGAAGCCATGAACAACAAGTGGCTGCTCATGCGATTCATTTCCGACAACAACATGCGCATCCACACTGCGCGCTCAGGAATGTCGCCATCAATGCCCAGCAACTTTTCGGTTGCCATTGAGAAAACAAGTTCGTTATTCAAAGGCGATGCGTAGTCCATGCGGGTGACGTTGGTACCACCCTGCATAAATGTGAGTGACTCGCCAGTCTTTTCCATGCCTGTGTGCAAGTAACCGATGATCGGCTTGCAACGCAATACTGTTTCGCCCTTCAACTCGAGCATGAGTCGCAAAACTCCATGTGTTGACGGGTGCTGTGGGCCCATGTTGATGATCATCGTCTGGTCTTCACCAGGGTCAGCCTCAACTTCGGCGAGCAATGCAACGTCTGCTTCGCTCATGCGCAACACTGCACCAACTTCGCGCATTACTTCTTTGGCTGTGAGTTCGCTGCGTGAGCGCAACTCTTGGTTGCCTTCAAAAGTTCCGGCAGAAACGACCGTGCTCAACAGATCGCTCATGATGCACTGCCCTTAAATTGCACTGGAATACGTCCCTGCGAATAATCCTTACGCAGCGGGTGACCGTCCCAGTCCTCAGGCATCAAGATGCGAGTTAAGTCTGGGTGACCATTGAACGTGATGCCAAACATGTCAAACACTTCGCGCTCCATGGCTTCGGTGCCAGGGTACAAATCGAATGCCGAATCAATTGACGCATCAGCTTCGCTCACTTGTATGCGCAAACGCAATCGAGTGCGATCGCGCATTGACAGTAAGTTAACAACAATTTCGAAACGCTCTTGAGCAATTGCTTCTGGCAATGTGCGACCAGGGTGGGTTAAAAAGTCGACAGCGGTGAGATCAACGCACATCGTGTACGAGTCATCGATCAACTTGCGCAGTGTTGCGATGTAACGATCTTTGGGCACGAATAAAACACTTTGTCCATGTGATTGGCCCAATACACAATCGTGCAACACGTCGGTTGTCATGGCCTAGCGCTTTCCAAGAACAACAGGTGTGTACGTGCCAGCAGCAATTTCTTGAATGTGTACATTGGCCCCAGCACCCGTTGCTTTGCGTCGGCTCATGATCTCG
Source organism: Actinomycetota bacterium (assembly GCA_009698745.1). GTDB lineage: Bacteria > Actinomycetota > Acidimicrobiia > Acidimicrobiales > Ilumatobacteraceae > UBA3006. Next base: position 2,993 of record WLPO01000014.1, on the reverse strand, counting down.
CCGTCTTCAATCAATTGGTGCAATGTTTCGATGGCGTGAATCAAAGTCTCTGGTGTTGGAGGGCAACCCGGTGCATACACATCCACGGGAACAATCTGGTCAACACCTTGCACGATTGCGTAGTTGTTAAACATTCCGCCGCTGCTCGCACATACGCCCATCGAGATAACCCACTTCGGTTCCATCATCTGGTCGTAGACCTGTCGCAATACCGGTGCCATCTTTTGGCTCACGCGTCCGGCAACGATCATGATGTCTGCTTGTCGGGGTGAAGCGCGAAATACTTCCATACCAAATCGTGCAAGGTCGTAGTGCGCTGTTCCAGTTGCCATCATTTCGATTGCACAGCACGCAAGACCAAACGTTGCGCCCCAACTTGAGCGCGAGCGCGACCACTTGACTACATCTTCAATACGGCCAGTCAAAAAGTTGTGCTCAAGCCCGCCAAGGCCGTCATCCATGACGTTGCGCACAAGACCCATCAGGCTGCTGCCCCGTTATCTTCTTCGCGGCCTTCGAAACCAACTCGGCGCACTGTGCTCAACACTGTGCGGCTTGGAGACTTCATTTCATCATTATTGCCCATATCGAGTCGAACTGCTTTCTTAATTGGACCCCAATCAAGTGCGCCGCGCGCGATTGCATACACGAACGCGATAAAAAACACGGCGCTAAATGCAACCATCTCAAAAAATGCGTATGAGCCAAGTGCCTGACGACTCACTGCGTATGGATAAGCAAAAATAATTTCGATATCAAACATGATGAACAACATTGCGATGATGTAGAAACTCACCGGAAAGCGCTCTGGTGCTTCGCGCCCAGGCACAATTCCGCATTCGTATGGTGCGGACTTCGCGCTGTTTGGCCGACGTGGTGCAAGCAACATCGATGCAACCGAACTTAACGCACCAAAGATGATGGCAAGAGCCATCAAGACGATGATTGGAAGATACTGACCCACGGTTTGGCTATGCCTTTGAAGGCAGAGTCTCGCTGCTCAGGTTTGCTCGCAACTGCAAGTCACGGCGATGGAGCAACCAGCACAACATCAAGAAGATCAACCCAGAACCGAATGTAATGAACATGGCAGGCTGACGCTTTGCGCCCAAGTCGCGCAACATGTGCACATAACGATGTGGCTGAGCTGTGTCGACTACCGGACGAGCTGGCGCACGACCTGGCTCAACGCGCTGAGGCACAACTGGCGCAACTTCAACCAGCGCATACCTCGGCTTGTGGAAAAACGCGAAGAAGTCGAGTGAATCATTGATCTTCGGCCAACGCTCGCCGCCACGGTCGTAGACGGCTACCGACAGATACGAACCAGCAGGAAACTCTTTTGCTTCGAGTTGCAAAATTGCATCGGATGCAGCAACCGCTTGACCACGCTGTGGATCTGCTTCGTCCAACAGGTTCCAACCTTCTGCTTGAAGCTCTGTTGAAATTAATGCTGCATTAGCTACTGGATCTGTTCCGAGCGCTGGTTCAGCTTTCAAAATTTCTGCACCAACCATCAATGACGAGTCGCGCACAATCGTTACTGGTTCAGCTGGATGCCAAAATGGTTCCGGACCTTTAAGACCAATGCCGTACGTCCACCAAATTGCACCCATCGTCATCATCCAACCAAAGAAGGCGGCGATGACGAGCAAAAACCCAAGACGTGCACCAACGTTGGTGCCAACTACTAAGTAAGTTCCACCAATCAATACGACAGCCGCAATGAGAACGACAACAATGCCGCGCAGTTCTGGCTGCCAGTTAACAGCAAAAAGTGTTGACAACATTTAGAGACCTCTCACGTAATCGACAATGGCAGCAACTTGTGACTCGGTCAACATCGCGCCGAATGCAGGCATACGACCGCTGCCCTGGCCTTGCTCGCCATAACGCTTTCCGTATTCACTGCCACCGCTAATAAAACTGATCATGTCTGCACGTTGTGGAAACTGACGAACAGCAGAACCACCAGTGAGGTTTGGTCCAAGTGCGCCACCACCGGTGACTTGTGGGTCTCCGTACGACCATCCCTTGGTGTGACAACGTGCGCACGAATAGTTACCGCTGCCCAAGTCGAGGTTGAACAAAGCTTCGCCAACTGTTTTGTAGGTGCCGGCAGTAACCAATCGCTCGGCTTCCGTCTGAATTGCTTCTTGTGTTGCCTTTGGTAAATGGCCACCATCACAAGTCAATGGATCATCACCGACCACTCGGCAATCCTCGCGCGGAATCTGAATGCCCTTCAAGTACGTCAAAATTGTTTGAATCTGCTGCTCGTTCATTGGACCGCCACCAACTAGACCCCATGGTGACATCGGTGAGAACGGTCGACCGTAGTTCAGAATAAAACGAACTTCTTCTTCGCTATAACGGTAATAAATTGTGTTGATCGCAGGAGCTTTCCAGCTGACTTCTTTTACTTCGCCGGTTTTTGGATCGGTAATTGCATACGCAGCAGCGCCGCCAGGACCTTTCATTCCACCGTGGCAACCAGCGCAGTTGTAACCACCATCTGCAGTCGTCGCAAACAATTTGCTACCCCAGTGATCAAATTGGTGTTCCCACTGCTTGATTGCGCCGGCCTCGCGACCTGGCTCAAGAATCCAATACAACGGCAAGCTGATGGTCACTACAGCAAGAAACAACAAACCAATCAACTGTGTGCGTTCAATCTTCTTGCCTTCAAGAATCTCGTCGTCGTAATACTGCTTGCGGTTTGCTGCAAGAGTAATTTCGGAACCAATTTCGGCTCGACTGCGACGGATATTGGTGAGTCCATAGACAATCCAACCGCCAACCGCGATCGCCAAAATGATCCATGCGATGTTTGAAGTAACTACTGCAATCATTAGTGGCCTCCGCCGACACAGTGTGGACCTTCGGCTTCTTGACCCGTGGTGTTTGTACCAATCGGTGGACCACCGAATACTGCACCGGTGTCAATTACCAAAATATCGTTTGCAACTGAAACACCAAAGCGATCCATTCCG
>WLPO01000013.1 GCA_009698745.1 Actinomycetota bacterium | reverse complement strand
TCGAGCAACGTTTCTTCAATCACCCGACCAGCGTACCTATTTCCTCACCTCTGAGTATGGACTTGACGTTTCCACGCTCTAACAGGTTGAAAACTACGATCGGCAAATTGTTGTCGCGACAGAAGGTAATTGCTGTCGAGTCCATCACTTTGAGACCCTTGTTGATCACATCTAGATACGAAATATGCGAATACTTTGTGGCTGTTGGATCAAGTTTCGGATCAGCGGTGTACACGCCATCAACCCCTGAGTGCGTACCTTTAAGAATTGCTTGCGCAGAAATCTCGGCTGCGCGAAGTGCTGCCGCAGTGTCGGTGGTAAAAAACGGGTTGCCTGTACCGCCGGCCAAAATCACAACACGCCCTTTTTCGAGGTGACGCTCAGCGCGACGACGAATGTATGGCTCAGCTACTTTTGGCATTTCGACAGCAGACATCACTCTCGATGATTGGCCAACTCTTTCAAGTGCGTCTTGAAATGCAAGCGCATTCATCACTGTTGCAATCATTCCCATGTAGTCAGCTTGCGCCTGGTCCATGCCCTGACCTGCACCTTTGACACCTCGCCAGAAGTTGCCACCTCCAACGACGACCGCAATGTCGACACCAAATTCTTGGCGCGCTTCAAATAGTTCGGTTGCGACTTGATGCAAAACATCGTTGTCCAAGCCGAAGCCTGTTGATTCTGCCAACGCTTCACCAGACAACTTAAGAACGATGCGATTCCATCGCGGAGTTGAAGTTGGTTTGGATGCCATATCTAGGTACTAGTTTTAGCCGATTTCCACCTGTGAGTAACGAACGATCGTCGATTTGCCGATGATCTGCGCTACGGACTGCTTATCGTCCTTGGCATATGGCTGTTCGAGCAACGCGATGTCCTTGAAAAAGCCCTGTACTCGCCCATCAACAATCTTGCCGATTGCGGCTTCTGGCTTGCCCTCGTTGCGAGTCACAACTTCAAGCGTTGCGCGCTCTGCGTCGATCACTTCTTGAGGAACGTCATTCTTGGCCATGTACTTTGGTCGTGCAAAAGCAATGTGCACCGCAATGTCGTGTGCCAATTCTTGGGTGGCTCCGCTCATTTCGACAAGCACGCCATTCACACAACGGCCGCCCTGCATGTGCATGTAGGAATCCAAGAGGTTTCCGGCTGCAGCTTCAAAGCGCACTACATCGCCAATTTCGATTCTTTCCTTGAGCAGAATCTTGAGGTCGTCAAATTGTGCCGAACGCTCGTTTACCGCATCGACACCTTTGTCTACGACCAAGTTGACCAAAACATCGGCCTCAGCAATGAAGTGCTCACTGCTAGCAACGAAGTCTGTTTCACACTTGAGTTTGACAATTGCGCCGATATTTCCTTTGATCAACAGTGCAACGAGACCTTGCGCGTTTTCGCGGTCGTCACGCTTTGCACTTGCAGCAAGACCCTTTTCACGCAACCACAACTTGGAAGCTTCCATGTCGCCGTTGTTTGTTTCGAGTGCCTTCTTGCAGTCCATCATTCCAGCGCCGCTTGCTTGACGCAAGGCCTGCACATCTTTTGCGGTAAACGACATCGAGATCAGCCCTCCGACTTCGTTTCGCCAGCAGATGCAACGCGTGCATCGCGCTCGGCTTGTGCTGATGTTGCTGCTGCGCGTGCTGCTTCTTGCGATGCATCAAATGCTGCTTGTTCTTCTGCTGTGCGTGTAACTGGAGCGGCAGATGCTGCTGCAGCGCTTGCGCGACCCGAAGTCTTTTCGGCGATGAACTGACCTTCAATAACCGCTTCGCAAATCATGCGCGACATCAATTCGTTGGCACGAATTGCATCGTCGTTGCCTGGGATTGGAAACTGCACGAGATCTGGGTTGACGTTGGTGTCAACAATTGCGATCACCGGAATTCCAAGCTTGTTGGCTTCAGTGACAGCGATGTGTTCTTTGACAGTGTCGATAATGAACACTGCAGTTGGCAACTTGCTCATCGAGCGAATACCCGACAAGTTCTTTTGCAACTTCTCAAGCTCACGACTGATCAACAACGCTTCCTTTTTCGGCATCACTTCAAATTCACCCGAAGTGCCCATGCGCTCGTACTCTTGCATTTTGCTCACACGCTTGGAGATGGTGTCAAAGTTGGTGAGCATTCCGCCCAACCAACGCTCGTTGACGTGCGACATTCCGCACTTCTCCGAGAAAAACTTAATTGGATCTTGCGCTTGCTTCTTGGTGCCGATAAACAAAATCGTGCCGCCGTTAGCAACCATGTCACGAACATATTTGTAAGCGGTATCAACGCGATCGAGCGTCTGCTCGAGATCGATGATGTAAATACCGTTGCGCTCTCCGAAAATGAACCGCTTCATCCGTGGGTTCCAACGATGGGTTTGGTGTCCGAAGTGGACTCCCGCCTCAAGCATTTGACGCATGCTGATAATGGCCATGATTCTCTCCTCCCCTGTGGTTGATTCGCGAACCCCTGCGCTTTTGGCGACCACAGGATGGGGTTCACGTGAATGACGTGAATAGTGAAAGACGAAGTGTATCGGGCGGGTTTCAGCCTGCAACGAGCACGGCACGCGGTTTGCCAAGAGAGCCGAGCCCCGCACATTGCCGAGGGTCGGTGTACTGGCCATTGATGCGCACACCTATATACAGGGACTCTCCGGCTACGCCGATGGCCTGACCAACGACCACCGAAGCACCCGCCTTGACCGAAACCGATTGCAATCTGCCGTGAGTGACAAGCAGGTTGTCGGATGTTCGTACGACTACATAGCGCGTTCCGGCTACCAAGCCGACAAAAGTCGCGATGCCGTTTGCGGCGGCCGAAACAGTAGACCCCACAATGGTGTGGTATTCGATGCCCCGATTGCCGCTGCACCAAATACATGAAGGTGCGCGAAATTGATCGATCACCGGCAAGTCAACTGGCAGGCTGATCGGCGTTCCGACATTGACACAAGCAGCCGAGCTACTTGATGCCTCGCACAATGCAAGCAACGTGCACAGCAATAGCAATACAAAAACGCGTCGGTGGCTAGTCAAGTTCGGCAGCGTGCAGCCGTGAACGCAATTGCAGCACCGCTTTGGTGTGAATCTGCGAAACACGACTTTCAGTCACTCCGAGCACGTCGCCAATTTCCGACAACGTTAAATTTTCGTCGTAATACAACACCAACACAGTGCGCTCCCGCTCGGGTAATTTCTTGATTTCCTGGCGCATCACTTTGCGCAATTCGTCGGCCTCGACTACCGCATCTGGTGCCGTTGCTTTGTATGTGTCTGTATGTGTAGATGGAGAAGTGCTTTCGGCAACGATGTGATCGAGCGGTCCAACCGATCCGGCTGCGATGTCGGTCAACCTCTTGTGATACTCGGCTTCAGTAATCTGCAGCTTGGCCATGATCTCTTCGTCGCTTGGAGATCGCTGCAACTCGTGCTCAAGTTGCGAGATTGCATCTTGGATTGATCGCGAATGTGAACGCACCGATCGCGGCACCCAATCGAGTGCTCGAAGGCTGTCAAGAATTGCACCCCTGATACGCGGTATCGCGTACGTCTCAAACTTTGCACCTTGCATCGGGTCGTACCGATCAATGGCATTCATCAACCCAAACACTCCGGCAGAGATGAGGTCACCCGTGTCAACACGCTTAGGCAGACCCGCAGCCAACCGACCAGCGACGAACTTAATCAACGACGCGTAATGAACGAGCAACCACTCGCGAGCGACAGCATCTTGGTCGTCGTGCCATTGCTGCCAAGCCTGGTCAACAGTGAGACGGACGGGAAGGGCATTCATGCCCTCCAATTATGCCCGCGGGTGACTGACCCCGTATACCGACTTGAGCCGCTCTTTACTGACGTGGGTGTAGCGCTGAGTTGTCGCAACATCGCTGTGCCCAAGCAACTCCTGCACCGCCCTTAGATCTGCCCCGTTGTCGAGCAGATGCGTGGCAAATGTATGCCGAAGTGCGTGTGGATGAGTTGGAGCCAGCGAACGTGCATCCAATATTCGGCGCACATCTCGAGTGCCGAGTCGCTTGCCTCGACTATTCACAAACAGTGCAACTACGTCAGATCTTGGATCGCCATCCACAACCAACTCGCGTCGAACTTTCATCCACAATTTGATTGCATCGATTGTTGGCTCGCTCACTGGAACACGGCGCTCCTTAGACCCCTTGCCCATCACTGTGACAGCATTTGATTTTGCGTTAATGCTGTCTACGTCGAGAGCACAGAGCTCGCTCACTCGTAAACCGCTGCCGTACAACATCTCGATCACTGCGGTATCGCGCAGGGTCTTCCATTCGGGTTCGTCGCTATTACTTGTTTCCAATAATGCGCCAAGTTGTTCGTTGGTCAACACTTTTGGCAGGCGCCCTGCGTCGCTTGGCGAACGCACGCCGAGTGTTGGATCTATTTTAATTATTCCATCTCGGACAAGCCATGCAAAATATCTGCGCAGCGCTGCAAGTTTTCTGCTCACGCTGCGTTTGGCTTGTTTCATTGTTGTCAAAAAACTTATGTACTGACGAACTACATCTTTTGTTACATCTTTTGGTGAAACTATTTGCTGGCGTTCCACCCACTGGGCAAACAACGAAACGTCGCTGACATACGCGGACACCGTGTTGTCGGATGCGGCCGTGAGTGAAGTCGCAAACCCCTCAATGTTCCACTTGTCGGTAGTTGCCATCAATAAAACCGTACCCCTGTAAACAGCCCCGACCGAGCACCTCCCACCATCCCGCGTTGTTGACGACCCAACCCTCCGACTCGAGCCGACCGAGAGCAAGCGCCGTTTGCACAAGATCAGCACTAGTGCGCATGAGTAATTGATCGAGCGTGACCGCCTCGCCTCTCATGTGCGAAAGAAGCAGCTGATCTTGTGCGCTTGGCGTGCGACGCGAGTCAAACACTTGTGGATGATTGCGCCGGTTATCCAAGCCAAGCGCAACCAATACATCAGTTGCATCAACCACCGGAGCACAGCCTTGTTGCAATAACAAGTTTGTGCCAGCCGACGACAACGACCTTGGGGAACCTGGTACGGCCATTACCGAAATATCCCTGCGCTGCGCTTCTTCCACAGTGATCATTGATCCACCCGTTGCATGCGACTCGATCACCACCAGCACTTCGCACAATGCAGCAAGAATGCGGTTGCGCAACGGAAACCGAAATGCCTCCGGAGGCGTACCAGGCGGTGACTCGCTCACAAGCAGACCGCTTTCCGAAACAAATTTCCACAAATCTGCATTCTCTTTTGGATACGTCACGTCAAGACCAGAAGCAACGACCGCAATCGGTTGTCCGCAGTGCGAGTCGCGAGCAGAAACATCTTTATTCTCTCGATCGAGTGCAAGCAACACCCCTTTATGCCCCCATGCGTCAATGCCTCTCGCCAACCCCGACACGATGGCAACACCCTGCCCCGCAAGGTCATGGGCCAAGTGCGATGCCATGTAACGGCCAGCCGCAGTCGCAGACCGAGTACCGACAATGCCGACGCGACGTTGTTGCAACACATCCAGATCTCCGCGGTAAAACAACACAGACGGCCGAGCAATGTCATCGACCAGTAATGCTGGATAATCGTTGGCACCGATGTACGTCACCGACATTTCTCCGTCGTCAAGTTTTTGCCTCATCGCTTCAATGTCCTGGACGCTTGGGGCTTCTCGTCCGAGCATCTCCATCGCCTTTGAAGGTTGCTGCACTGCGAGCATTGCGGCAAGTCGACGTGTGCCAAGTCGTGGCACAGCACTTAAGGCTGCCGCCAGCAGACTTTCTTGATTCATAGTCTGTCTCCGCTCAATTGCGGATGCACACCGACACGCAGTGCGAGCGCAGTTGCAACATGGGCTTCGTCGATGTGATCACAACTTGGATCACTCGCGTAATCAACAACGCCATGCAAGTCCGCAATGGTGCGAGCTACGCGCCGAATTCGGTGATAACCGCGACCCGACAAGCGTCCTCTTTCTAAGTGATACCGCAACAGTGCCGCTGCAGAAGTAGTGAGTGGAGCAAATTCATCGAGCAAGTCTGGTGATAAGTCTGAATTCAAACATCCACTGCGCTGCATTGCCATCTCTCGCACGCGCAACACACGCAGAGCCACTGCTGCCGATGATTCCGCGGGCGTGTCTGCGAGCAATTCGTCAACATGAGGACGACTCACTGCAACTCGTAAATCAAACCTGTCCAACAGTGGTCCAGAAAAGCGACGCAAGTAACGCTTCTTGGCGCCATCGTCGCACACGCATACTCCAGGCATTCCCTCACCGCACGGACACGGATTTGTTGCTGCAAGCAGTAAAAACTTTGCAGGCATCGTGACACTCGACTTTGCTCGCGCCAAACGCACCACCCCATCTTCGAGCGGTTGTCGCAATGCATCCAATACTGTTGGCGCAAACTCACCCAATTCGTCTAAGAACAACACGCCATTCGTCGCTAGCGAAATCTCTCCTGGTCGCATTGTGACCGCACCACCCCCAACCATCGCTACGAGCGAAGTGGAATGGTGCGGTGCACGAAACGGAGGCAACGTAATAATGCCTGTAGCGGGTAGCGGAATTTGTGCTGCCGAGTGCACAATCGTGGTTGCAACAGCTTCTGCATCGGTTAATGCGGGAAGAATGCCGCTGATGCGTTGTGCGAGCATCGACTTTCCTGCTCCTGGAGGACCAACGAACAACAAATGATGCGCGCCAGCTGCGGCGATTTCGAGCGCGTGACGCGCCGCAGTCTGACCACGAACATCTTTCATGTCAATGCTTGGCGGTGCAACATTGACCACTGTTCGAATTGGTGCCGGTGTCCAGACAGATTCACCAATGAGGCACTGCACCAGATGCGCAAGTGTTTGCGCACAGACGACTTCATTGCGAGCCGCAATTCGGGCCTCGCGCTCACAGTCTTGAGCAACAACCACGATGCGATCGTCAATTGCCGCCACAAGTGGCACGACACCCGCAACGGGTCGCAGCGTGCCATCTAAACCAAGTTCGGCGATAAACGCATACCGCTCTGCAATTTCGTGCGGCAAAATCTCTTGCACGATCAACAAACCAACAGCGATTGCTACATCGAGACCGGCGCCACCTTTACGTTCGTGCACAGACGTAGCAAGGTTGACAGTGATGCGCCGATTAGGCCAAGGCAAGTCACACGACAACAGCGCTGCACGCACTCGGTCCCGCGACTCTCGACATGCTTCATCTGGTTGCCCGACAATGGTGAAGCCAGGCAACCCCATTCCGACATGTATCTCTACGTCAACAGCCTTACCTTGAACCCCCAGCAAAGTTGACGAACGTACCGATGCAAAGGCCATGATCTCTCATGTGTACGGCACAGCACAACAATGTGTTGCGACATCGCCAGATTTCTAGAAGCCGGCGTGAGATACTAGAAAGATGATTCATCGGCAAGTTTTGATGCGCTTTCGTGCAGGCTCAGCGCTCATGGGTGCATTGAGTTTGGTTGGATTGCTTGGTTGCGCATCTCCCGAACGAACCGCAACCAACTTTTGTCGTCAATTGGCTCTCGAGATGCCAGGTATTGCCGAGCAACCCGCCACACCAAAGATGATCAAGTCGACGGTCAAGCATTACAAGAACTTGCAAAAAGTTGCACCACTGCAGGTTGAGGCCGACTGGGATGCACTCACGTTGCTACTTGAAAAAGCATCAAAGATCGATGCGTCTGACCCAGCAAGCGTGCAAGAAGTGGTTGATTTGTCCTACGCATCCGAAAAAAGTGCTACAGCTGCATCAACCTGGGTTCTGGCAACGTGTGGAGTCGACATCTCGACCGGATTATCTGTAGTGCAACCGCCAACAACTGATGTTGCGACTACTGATGTTGCAACGAGCGACGTCGCGACTACTGATGCAACGACCACACTGCCGTAACAAACGGCAAACTTGCAATCGCTGTAGTTAGCGAATCTCTCCGCGCTTGACAATCACTTTGTCGACAAGGCCATACTCTTTTGCCTTTTCAGGTGTGAACCAACGATCGCGCTCTGAGTCTTTTTGAATTTGCTCAATGGCTTGACCAGAGTGATGCGCAGTGAGTTCGGCCATGCGGTGCTTCGTGAAAGCCAACTGCTCTGCCTGAATTGCAATGTCTGAAGCCTGGCCGCGCAAACCAGCAAGTGGCTGGTGCATCATGATGCGAGCGTTTGGCAGCGTGTAACGCTTGCCTGCAGTGCCGGCAGTGAGCAAGAACTGGCCCATTGACGCAGCAAGACCCAAGCACACTGTTGCGACATCACAACTGATGAACTGCATGGTGTCATAGATAGCCATGCCTGCGGTGATCGATCCACCCGGACTATTGACGTACAACCAAACATCGGCCTTTGGATCTTCGCCTTCAAGAAACAACAACTGCGCACAAATCTGGTTTGCAACATCATCGTTGACATCACTGCCGAGCATGATGACACGGCTCTTGAGCAAACGAAGAAAAATATTGTTTTGGGATTCTGGTCCACCTTCGAGTCCAACAGCAGGTTGGAAAGGGACATCAAGTGAATTATTGAACGTCATGACGAACAGACTACTACTTCGGTAGTGGCATAAAGCTGCGTCGTACGCCACTAAAGACAACGACAATTCGTTCATCATCCGCAATTTGGCCGCGCATCGCCAGCAATCCAGCCAAGCCTGCCGTGCCGGTTGGGCTCACATTGATTGTCGTCACACGGTGTGCCATTGCATACGCAGAGACAACATGCTGTTCGGATGCAACAACTGGCGAGCCACCACTTTCCGACATGGCATTGCACACTTGCACCCAGTCGTAAGTTTCGTCGTCGAGAATCCCATCAGCGAGTGAGTCGGTTGGGTTCTCCCACGGCCACATGCAATCTTTCCAGCGCGCACCAGCATTTCGCGTACCACCAGTTGCGTTCGCAGCATTCCACGCACGGGCCAACGGTGCGCAACTCTCGGTTTGCACACTGTGCAGAAGTGGACGGAGTCCTCCGGCGAAGAGACCGGCGGACGCACAGGCTGCAAATGCACCACCACCCACCTGAACAAAAATTCGATCCAGCGGTGGGCCACTCACATGCTCTTGTGCTTCGGCAATCTCCCACCCGATAGTTCTTCCACCATCGAGACACCATGCATTTTCGGTTCCTTGAACGCCAAATGGAATCGCGCCGTTGGCAACTGCTTCACGGAAACGATGTACACATGGATCGCCTGGCGGATCGCTCGTAAGCCGCGGGCAACGAACGATCAAAGCATCGACGCTCTGCAATAGATCGGTGAGTTCGCTCGCAGCATTTTCGGGAACAAAAACTAAAATCGGCCAGTTCAGTGCCTTCGCCAATGTGGCTGCAGCAAAAGCAGCATTTCCGCACGAAGAGATTGCAAGTTGCGGACGATCCTCATCGCGTTTCCACGGCGCCACGCCAGACTCTTGCGCGGCAACAAGATGCAGTAATTCTCCAAATAGGTGGCGAGCTTTGTGCGAACCAGCGATATTGTTGGTCTCGTCTTTGACCCAGACACCACCTACGGCAGAGAACCCCAACTCGTTTGACAACGCATCGTGCCGCGCAAATGGAGTTGTTCGAAAACCAGTTCCCGCAACACGAGCAACTGCATCGTCGGTGCGGCGAATAATTGCTTCGCGTTGTTCATCGTTCAACCCGAGTGATGCCGCGAAAGCATCCCATGCGAGATATCTTCTAAAAGCAAGATACGGATTGGCATCACCAGTTGATCTCAGAGGCGCGATGGGTTGCTCCAACAACAACACATGATGGCGATCGCTATCCGACGAATTTGGACAACGCCACGATAAAGGTTGTTCTACGGGGACGCTGTGCCCACACGCTGCGCACTTCCAGCCTGTGGGATTTGGCGACAATGCAGACCCAACTGACATGGCGTAGTTATCGCGTGACTGCGACTATTTCGCTTTCGCAACTCGTGCATTGAACTCGTCAATGAGCGAATCCCAAACTGGCACGTAGCGACGCAAATTGCGCCAGAACGTCTGCGACCGGCGAGCTTCAAACACCGAAAGCGGTGTTCCCTGCTGCTCCACCCAGGTGTAGTAGCCAAGATTGAAAATGCGGTTGCGATCTTGCTCGGTGCAATCAATCATTGACTCGGTTGTCACGGTGCCCAAGTGCTCAGCAAAAATCTCGGCTGCTTCCACTTCACCAAACTTGTTGTTAAACCTGCGTGCCAAAGTCTTGACCCGCTCACTTGGGTACAAGTCAGCGCCGTCTGTGGCAATCGTGATCAACACATCATCAGCGCCGAGTCCAAGCAATTTTGCTGTTTTGATTGCAGCAATCACATTGCAAATTGCCGAAAAACCGAAGTGTTGCAGCGTGTCAACAATTTCTTTCGGAACATGTTTGCGATTTACCAAATAGTCACATCCAGCTTGAGTGTTAAACAGCACGTCGAGTTCGTCTGTAGCGCGGTCCGACACTGCAGCAATGACATCGGTGTTCATGACGTTGTGAATCAGCGGAATGTGCTTGTCGCCAATGCCCTGAATGTTGTGCTCGCCAAAACCGTTCTCGAGCATTGTTGGGCACTCAAGTGCCTCAACCGCAACGATCTTGGTGCCGAACATTTCTTTCAGTCTGTCGCCTGCACCGATGGTGCCTGCAGAACCGGTTGCCGACGTGAAAGCTGCGAGGCGCAAGTTTGGATTATTCATTGACTTTGCAACGTGCTGATACACGCTTGCAAGTGCTAGTCCGGTTACTTCGAAGTGGCCGAGATAATTGCCGAACTCACAGAACTGATTGAAAATGAAATTTTGTGGGTCGCGCTTCATTTCATTGCACGCATCATAAATTTCTTTTACATTGCTCTCGGTTCCTGGCGTACGAATGATGTCGCTCGGGTCGCTCGTCCACTTATCGAGCCAATCAAAACGTTCTTGCGACATACCAGCAGGCAACACAGCAACTCCTCGTGCACCGGTGATGCGACTAATCGCTACTCCACCTCGTGCGTAGTTGCCAGTGGATGGCCAAACAGCGCGTTGCGTCGTTGGATTGAATTGACCAGTGATGACTCGGGGCGCCAAGCACGAATACGCAGCAAGTACTTTGTGCGCAGTGATCATTGGGAAACGGTCACCGAACATCACGACTATCGGGCTATCGATGCCAGTGAGCGATTTCGGCAAGACCACATGATCAGGAACACTGACTCGGTTGCCTTGCATGTCGTTGAACCAATGAACCCTGAAGAGGTTGCGAGCATCAGGCGCGTTCTTGTCGACACCTTTCGCAACGTCAGATGCAATCAATGCAGGGTTAGCCAGTTGCGCAAAGGTTGGCAGCACAACATTGTTGGCCGCACACTTGCGAACACTCTCCGTTACAGCATCGGCATCGACAACAGAGTCGGCCAAACCAAGCTGGCTGATCAGGGCGTTTGAGTCTTGGGCTATTGCAGTTGTTGAGTTCACGCTTTACATTCTGTCAAATTTTGAGTCAATACCTCACACCGTGACCACTAACCTTGTGGGCGTTGGCCGACGTAGCCCAATGGCAGAGGCACGGCGCTTAGGACGCCGCCAGTGAGAGTTCGAGTCTCTCCGTCGGCACTATTACTACTCATCTCTCACATACAGATCCCGCAGACTTCCCGGCTTCAGTCCAGGAGTTGCCCACACCTGCAGTGATTATTGATATCGATGTGTTGCAACGCAACATTGCAACGATGTCGCGCATCCACCCAGGTGCCCAATTACGGCCCCACATGAAAGCAACCAAATGCACCTCGCTAGCGAAGATGCAAGTTGAGGCTGGGCATCTGTCGTTTACATGCGCGACTCCACGCGAGATGATCGGCATGGCCAATGCTGGGCTTGGAAGTGATTTGCTCTTAGCAAACGAATCTCTTGATGCTGTGCGCCTCAGCGCAATGGCAAAGTTGCAAGATTCATCAATGATTACAGTCGCAATAGATTCCGATGCAACACTTGACGCTGCTGTCAAAGCGGGAATTCGAAATGTGTTGGTCGATGTCAACGTTGGTCTTCCTCGCTGCGGCGTGTTGCCAAATCTTGCAGGCGCACTTGCCGATGCTGCTCGTAAACGAGGACTCAACGTGCGCGGTGTGATGGGCTACGAAGGTCACCTGATGATGGTGTCCGACAAGAAAGATCGACAAGCAAAAGTTGCAGAGTCGATGGCGCTCCTACTGCAAGCATCAGCCGATGTGGGCGGCGAAATTATTTCTGCGGGTGGAACGGGTACGTACGATTTGCACGAACATACCGGCGTTACCGAAATTCAAGCCGGTTCGTATTCGCTCATGGACACTCAGTACGCACAACTCAACATGCCTTTCGGGCAAGCCATGTGGGTGGTTGGCACTGTCATCTCGTCGAGTTCGAGCTGGTCGGTTGCAGATGTCGGGCTCAAGTCGCTTGGCATGGATCACGGTAATCCTTCAATCGATACTCAATCGGTCTGGTTCTGTTCCGACGAACACATCACATTTGCAACGACATCAGGCGATGCACCAAAAGTTGGCTCACGAATTCGCGTAACACCTGCGCATATTGACCCAACGCTCGCCATGCACGATGTTGCCTGGATAGTTCGCGGCGATCAGGTAATTGACCGCTGGTCTATTGATTTACGTGGTTGGTAAGTAACTACAGCATTTCCGCGAGCGCCCGAAAAGCGCGGCCACGATGCGATAAATCATGTTTCTCATCAATCGTCATTTGAGCAAATGTCCGACCATCACCATCCGTTGGAATAAATAACGAGTCATAGCCGAAGCCACGCTCGCCAATTTCCTTCATCGCTATAAAACCTTCGCAAACACCGTGAGCAATGTGCTCGCTCCCGTCCGGATATCGAAGCAGCGCCACTGTTCGAAAACGAGCGGTTCTTTCGTTTTCTTTCTTGCCGATAAGTTCCTGCAACATTTTTTGCCGATTCTCTGCATCAGTTGCGCCCACGCCAGCAAAACGTGCCGTAATCACGCCTGGTGCACCGTCGAGTGCGTCGACTTCAAGTCCGGTGTCATCTGCAAGTGCTGGTAATGCTGCTGCAATACAAACAGCAATCGCTTTGAGGCGAGCATTGCCTTCCAGAGTGTCGGCATCTTCAATCACGTCTGCCAAATCGCTGGGCCGTGGCACAAGATCGACCACCCCACCCATGAGGTCAACAATTTCGGCAACCTTGTGCGGGTTTGCTGAAGCGCATGCAACGCGCAACATGCTTACCTGCCTAAAGCACGCTGAGTTGGCGGTATTGCAATTACTTCGCGTTGCATCGCAAATATTTGCTCAATGCCGCCTGATGCAAGACCCAACAGCTCGTCGAGTTCGCGTCGGCTGAATGCCTTGCCTTCTGCCGTGCCTTGAACTTCAACGAACGTTGCTTCACCGCCACCGATTGGTTGCAGCATCACTACGTTCATATCAACTTCGGCTGTTGAGTCTTCTTCATATGGCAAGTCAATAATTGGAGTGCCGTTATGAATACCGACGCTGATTGCCGCACACAGAGAATGCAACGGATTTGCAGAAATACCACCGTTTTGCTGCACGCGCGTAATTGCATCGTGAAGCGCGAGAAACGCGCCGCAAATACTTGCCGTACGAGTGCCACCGTCGGCTTGCAACACATCGCAATCGATCAATATCTGGCGCTCACCCAACACCTTCATGTCGCACGAAGAACGCAATGCACGACCAATCAATCGTTGAATCTCGACCGTACGACCAGACTGCTTGCCTTTTGCTGCTTCGCGATCAACACGCTCGGGAGACGAGCCTGGCAGCATCGAATATTCGGCGGTTACCCAGCCCTTGCCACTTCCCTTCATCCAACGAGGAACATCTTCGTCAACTGATGCAGTGCACAGCACTCGGGTCTTTCCAAATGAGACAAGCACTGAGCCGGCCGACATTTCCGTGAAGTCGCGCTGAAAGCTCATCTGCCTCAACTCATTATTTTGTCTGCCGTCAAACCGTGCCATGTCATGCTTCTTTCTGTGATTGTGTCGTGTTCATTACTAGCTGAAGTGCGTAACTAATTCTTCCATTGCGTAGCGGTCTCGAGTTCGGGTCCAAGTAAACGCCTACCTAGTTGTGCAAACCATGCAATATCTCCGGACGACAAAAACCTATGTTCACCAGTTGCGTTATCAGTAGCTTTTCGCATCAACTGAGTTGCTTCCAATTCTTGTTTCACAACGAATGCCGTTTCATCAGCACTCGACACCAGCACGACCCCTGGTCCCATCACATCGCCAATCACACGCGAGAGATACGGATAGTGCGTGCACCCAAGCAAGAGAGCATCGACCCCTGCATCACGCACTGGGGCTAGCAGCCTTTCGGCCAACACCATCACTTCGTCGCCCGTCGTTTGATCTCGCTCTACAAACTCGACAAAACCTGGGCACGCTGCACTTGTGAGTGTGACTGAAGCTTCCGTTGCGCGTATCGCCTGCACATATGCACCAGACGAAATAGTTCCAACCGTGCCGATGACGCCGACTTTCTTGTTTTGGGTTACTCGTACAAGCGCACGCGCACCTGGATCAATTACGCCGATCACTGGTACTGGAAGTTCGTCAACGAGTTCATCAAGTGCCACCGAAGCAGCGGTATTGCACGCGACAACAATCATTTTTGCTCCGTATTCGCGCACCAAACTCCAAGCCAACTCTTTTGCATAACCACGCACTTCGTCGGCGGGTTTATTGCCGTACGGATACCGGCCAGTATCGCCGATGTAGACAAGATTTTCTTGGGGCATCAAGTCGATGAGAGCTCTTGCAACGGTCAACCCGCCGAATCCAGAATCGAACATGCCGATTGGGCTGTCACTGGAAACTTTGTGGGACAGTGGCATCGCCTTTGAGTTTATGTCATTGCAATAGCCTGCAAAGGTGCTTCTTGCAACTGTTCTTGCACTCACTGCAGCAGTGCTGCATGCCTCGTGGAACATCTCAGTCAAACAAAGTGGAGACAAACGAATAGCACTGTGGGGCCAATTTGCAATTGGTGGTGCACTTTCCGGCTTGTTGATCTTGGCTTGGACATTGATTTCTGGAGCACCACCAATTGCGTGGGGCTGGGCTGCCGTGAGCGGAGCAACTCATGTGCCGTACATCTTGTTGCTTTCACGCGCATACGACCGCGGAGACTTTTCGATGTCGTATCCAATCGTTCGCGGTGGCGGTGCACTCGCAGCAGCACTAGGTGGAGTGCTGATACTCCACGACACAATTTCTTTTGTTTCCGCATTCGGAATTTTGTTAGTCGTTACTGGACTTCTCGTACTTGCGACCAGTGGTTCATGGCATGTCGTTGGTGCTGCGCTCTCCGTTGCTTCGTCAATTGCTGTGTACTCGGTTGTTGATGGTCACGGAACTCGGCAATCAAATGCCATTGGATACGCACTCGCCCTCAACGTCTGCGCTGCTGCAATCACTTCGCTGTGGATTGCTTCAACACGGCGCACCGAGATGATCCCTGCAATCAAAAATAACTGGAAACGATTTGGCTTGGCCGGCGTTGCATCAACCGCTGCCTACACAATGATCATGATCGCATATCAACATGCACCCGTTGGTTATGTTGCAGCCCTTCGCGAGTCAAGCGTTGTTCTCGCGGCTTTTGCGGGCTGGAAAATGCTTGACGAAGGCGACCATCGCAGACGAATTACTTCTGCGGCAATAGTGCTTGTGGGTCTTGTCGTGCTCGTTGCTGGCGGCTAGCAACTAAAGCCATTACAACAATTAAAAATAGATAATTTTTTCGGCTGCTGCTTCTGCTGCGTCCAAATCGTCGGTGTAAGCGCCAGTTGACAAGTATTTCCAGCCACCGTCACACACGATAAACACAATCGTTCCTTCTTCAATTTCGCTCGCAACTTTGAGCGCTCCTGCAAGCGATGCCCCAGAGGAGATGCCGCCGAACACACCACACTCGCGCACTAAGCGGCGCGTCATTTCAAGACTCTCGCGTGGGCGCACAACGCGCTTGCGATCCAGCACATCAATCCCGTGCCAGTTTTCAAAGATTGGTGGAATATATCCGTCGTCAAGATTGCGCAAGCCTTCAACGCGCTCACCCAACGGCGGCTCGACAGCAATGATCTGAATTTCAGAATTCTTTTCCTTCAGATAGCGACCAACACCCATGAGCGTTCCGCTTGTGCCAAGTCCTGCAACAAAGTGCGTGATCTCTGGACAGTCGCGCCAAATTTCTGGCCCTGTTCCTTCGAAATGCGCGCGCGGGTTTGCATCGTTTTGATATTGGTGCATGAAGCACCACTCGGGATGCTGAAGCGACAACGCTTCGGCTCGCTTTACAGCGCCGTTCGATCCTTCTGCACCAGGTGTCAAAATAATTTCAGCACCAAACACTTCAAGCATCTGACGACGTTCAATTGAAACACTCTCCGGCATCAAGATCGTGATCGGGTTTCCCTTAATCGCTGCAATCGCAGCAAGCGCAATCCCGGTGTTGCCAGACGATGGCTCCATGATTCGCTGGCCAGGAACAAGTGCGCCTTCTTTGATCGCCTGATTAATCATTGACAATGCAATGCGATCTTTCACGGAACCAAATGGGTTTTGGTTTTCAAGCTTTGCTATCAGTCGCACACCAGGATTCGGAGACAGATTGCTGACGTCGACCAACGGCGTGTTGCCGATGAGGCTGAGGACACTCTCGTGAAGCGCCCTGGACGAACTCTGTATTGTTGACCGCATTAGTCATAATTGTACTGAGCCCACCAAGGCTCTGCACCGCAAGGCCGAGAGCCTTATGACACCTGGATTGGTGTCTCGGTAATCACTTCGTTGATGATGCGATAGTTGCGGGGTTCGGGCACTCCCCGTTTGAGGGTCACGATCATGTAGTGCCATGTTGGGTCTGGGGCTTGGGCCACATCGGTGCCACTTGGATACGCCTCTGTGTGGGTGTGGCTATGGATCACACCGATCACCTCAAGGCCGGCATTCTCCGCTTCACGCTCGATAATTAAGTGCTCGCGAGCATTAATCGTGTACACCCGTGCCGACTTTGCAGTGTTTTCAGTTGGATGAAACTCGAGCACCGTGTTGGTGGCTCCCGATCCAACAAGTAGCCCACACGCCTCTTCGGGATAACACGCAATGGCATGATCACCGATTTGTTTCATGATCGATGCAGAAACCTGCAGGGGGCGCGTTGGATCGCTACTCATAGCAATTTCAGGCTAGCCGTATGATGAAACGAACAATGAAGAACCCTGAAGATCCCGAGAACAACCGGTTGCTTGCGAGCAACCGAAAGGCACGCCACGACTACGACGTCATTGATGTCGTCGAGGCTGGCATTGTGCTACTCGGGAGCGAGGTCAAAAGCATCAGATCAGGTGAGGTGCAAATTGCTGACGCTTACGCCCACGCAAATAATGGCGAGATGTGGCTCGACGGAATGCACATTGGTGCCTACGCATTTGCCAACGGTTCTGATGCGCACGACCCCACTCGCCGGCGCAAGTTGCTGATGCACAAAGAACAGATCCGTCGACTTCAAGATCGCATCGCCCAAGAACGACTCACGCTCGTACCACTCGAACTGCGGCTGTCAAAAGGCCGAGTCAAAGTTGAGCTTGCGCTTGCCAAGGGTCGACAAAAAGCTGACCGTCGTCAAGCGATTGCCAAGAAGGAATCAGAACTCGAGATGCGCCGCGAAGCAGGCCGTAGCCGTCGACAATCTCAGCAATAGCAAAGGGCATCAGCGACTCCCGAGCAAGTGCGCACACACCCGCCCTACACTGAGTGCGTTACGAAAGTTCAATGGGGCTGACAGGTTTCGACGTCAGTGTCGCTGGGCGATCGTGCGACCCGAGTTGCTCAGACTCGTAAAACGGGGCAAAAAAACAACTGCCAACAAGCAGTTCGCTCTCGCCGCTTAATTTATTAAGGGGTAGAGAGCAATCGTGAGCCGCAAGGTCGCACGGGGCCAATTCACCGCAGCCTGGCAACAGAAGCGGGGAATGACATTGGGAAAGACCGATGACGTTGGGAAAGACCAATGGCCGAACGGAAAGACGTTCCGCGGATAAACATTTCGGTGTTTGTCAGCCGACCCGCCGGTGTTGCTGCGTAGCGACAATGTTGGGAATGGTCGTATCACGGGCGTTCAACGGCTGATGGACGGGGGTTCGATTCCCCCCAGCTCCACTAAGTTCGCCATGTCCATGTAGAACCCCTACTGGACATGGCCGAAAGCCAGCGTTAGGCGTAAAGCTCTGGCGTAATGCGCTACTCTGCACACATGGCAGCACGCAAAAAGCCAGTCAAGAAGGCAACTCGCCGCGCACGTAACGACGGCGGTCTCTACGAAAAGCACACGACGAAGCTCGACCCGCGCTCGGGCAAACTGGTGCCGTATTCGTACTGGCAAGCATCGCGCGATGTATCTGTCGAGAACCTTCCTCCCGGTGTTGAACGCAAACGAATCACTGGCACGGGGCATACCGCTGCCGCAGCGAAGGCACGGCTTGAGACGAACTGGCTCTTGTATCACAATCCGCAGAGCAAAAAAGCAACACGCAAGAGAGGCGCCCCAACCCTCACCGTCAATGAGCTGTTCGTGCAATGGCACAAGACGCTTCTCGCTGGGGCGGTCTCAGACCTGATGGCCCGAAAATACGAGGGCTACTTCCGCCTGCACATTCTCCCCCACATCGGACACATCAAACTCGACCAACTCGATGACAGTCATCTGCTCACGCTGTTCGCTGAGACGTTGCCGAAAAAACAGAAGACACGAAAGAGCAACGACGGCACACTCGAAACCGTTGGACAACTCCTAAGCCAGCCAGCACGCCGCAACATCTACATGGGTCTTTCTAACTGTCTGAACTGGGCGGAACGAAAGCGGCTCGTCCAGGGCAATCCACTACGGGCGATAAAGGCACCAGAGAGACAAGACCCCAGCGACAACATTGAGACGGCTAGCGAGAACGCGAAGCAGCTGCTTGCAAAACTCATCGAAACAAAGAACGCCGACTACTGCCGGTGGCTAATGCAGTTTCTCGGATTACGTCGTGCAGAACGTCTCGGACTGGCGTGGGAGAACGTACGCGGTCTCGACACCGAACACCCAACCATCGTAGTCAAGCAGCAACTAGCAAGGTACGCCGACGGGTCTGGTTGGTACATCAAGAAAGCCACGAAGAACAGAAAAGAACGCGTCATCGTTTTACATGAGCCGTTCTTGTCAGCACTTCGCAAACACAAGAAGGCGCAAGACAAGCTGCGCACATCGGAACTGTGGCAGCCCAAACCAGAGTTCGCAGACCTGGTGTTCCTTCAATCGAATGGTGCGATCATCACCTTGAACAGAGACAACGATGAATGGCATGAAGTACTCCGAAAGTTCGGCCTTCCACATTGGCGTGCGCACTTGAACCGGCACATCACTGCAACATGGCTTGCAGAACAAGACCCGCCAGTTCAGATGGGCACAGTGTTCGCAATCCTTGGTCACGGTGACGCACTCGGTCACTACTACGCCAAGACAACGCAACGCCAGCAGAACGAACCGATGCGACGCTACGGACAAACCCTCGACCAAGCCATCAAACGTAAGAACGCGCGCAAGTAGCTAAGCGGCGCGATTCTTCGACGGTGGCTTGGCGTTTTCCGTCAGTTCTCGATGAGACCGAATGAGAGCACGCTGCATCTGAGCATCCGTACATGCAACATCAACGCCAAACACTTCGGCGATGATTGCGTCAATGTCATCGTGTGCTTGCAGCAAAGGTCGCGGCATCTTCGCACGGTCGTTCAAATCTTGGAAGATGGCTGGTGAAGCGTAGGTGCGCGCTAACAACATTCGCTCGGACGCGTCCTCGATTGCTCGTTGTTGTGCGTCCGAGAGATGCGGAAGCGGGAATGTGTTATGCACGGCAGAAGCAGATACCGAAACTTTCTTGCCGGACTTTTTGGTTACGGTATCGAGCCACACACGGTAGGCACGCGAAGCGACGACCCCGGCAGTAAGCAGATGCTTCTCACCGATGACCCACACTTGGTCTCCAACAACTTCACCTTGGTCGAAACTGCGGAGCGCGATGACATCTGCGGAGCGCGACATGCGGCGCGCAAGAGCAATGAAAGGTCCTCCGGGTTGTCGTTCCTCAAGAAAAACCCATGGCGGAACATCAGTGTTCCCAGCACGTGATAGTGCGACGCGTGCGACGCGTTCAGATAGTTCTCGTGATTGCGCGATGGCGGCGCTGTCTTGCTCCGACAGCCGAAGGCACCATCGCTCCGCACCTTTGAGGAGTGTCTGCAGCACGATGTATGGCACCAGATAACGGGCAGCTAACGGGTCTGTTTCGCGAATGTGTGCAGCTTCTAATGCAGTGAGGTTGGTGAGAGCTCCGTTATCGCGTGGAGTGCTGCCGCGCACGAGGCGACCAAGCTGCTCAGCTAAGGGCGTTCGTCGTTGTCGAATGTGAAAGTCAGCCTCGATAACCCAAAACTACTCAAAGTCACCGGCATGCTCAGCAGTTTGTAACCACTCACGTTCAAACGTGACCTCACGCTGCGCAACTCGGTCCCATGCCTCGACGTCATTGAGCGTCGGCAGATTCAGTTCGCCAGGTTTCCATGGCGGACCAATACAACGAAAGACTCGCACGCTTTCAGCTGCACCTCCGCCGTTGCGTAAGAGCGCATGTCCCGGCGGAGTAGTTGGTAGGTCGGCAGCCGCATACTCTCCACCGCCGAGGATGGCTTCAGATGCTGCACGGTCTCCAACTGTGGAGTGCGCTATTCGCAATGGAAGGTTGCCTCGTGTTGAAGTGCGAACAGCTCCGACGTTTGAGGTCGGACGTTGCGTTGTCACGATAAGTCCAATCGAGGCACTACGACCTTGTGCGGCGAGACGTTCGAGGTTGTCACCAATCGAGGTTGGCTTTGTAGGCAGACTCGCCCACTCCTCGACAACCAAAACCACAGGTTGATAGTTAGGGCCCGGACAACGATGTCGCTCCTCCATCAACGCAATGAGTCTTTCGAGAAGTTCATCAGCCTTGTCGGGATGGCTAATCGGATCGACAACGTTGCACCCGAGGAGGCCGGCCCATGGTTGAAGTGTCTCGCCTGCTTTACAGTCGATACCAACGACGCAGACGCCATTTCCTACGAGACCAGCAAGCAACACATTCACTGTGTTGGATTTGCCCCCGCCTGTTGTGCCAGCAACTAGAGCATGAACTGAACCGCGTTCCTTCGTCCAGAGGTCAGCGGTGACTAGCTCGCCGGTAACGGCAGACTTTCCAAGCAAGACCCGATAGGCAATGCCCGCAGGCCGCTTCACCGATGGAGTCGGTAAGTCACCAACTTCAAACGAATGATGCTCGACAAGAATCCGATGCACATTTGGCGTGAATGGTTCAGATGGAAGAAGAACCACCCGACGGTTCAGCGACCACGAGAGCCGGTCGATACCACGTTCAGAGAACACAGCCATGCCTTCCGGTGTCTTGCTACGTAGCGTTACAGTCAGCGCACCACCATCGTCGCGTTCAGCAACAGCCAACACCGACACACAACGAGCATCTACTTCGCAGCGCACCAGTGCAGCACGCCACTTCACACGAAAGATGATGGCGGAGACGAACTTGTTACGACGCACGCTTTGGTGTTTCGAACGTGTCAGCTGTAAGGCTTGTGCCACTAGAACCGTTCATCGACCAAACACGTGCGCGAAGGTTTCGAAACTTTATCTCCACACCTTGTTCGAGCTTTGGCTCCGTCGCACTCGGCACGACAACAACAATGCCTTCGGGCTTCTTCTCACCAGGCAGCAACACAACAGCGGGAACTCGCCACAACAGCACACCGCTTTCGCTGGAGCGTTGCGTACCTTTCTCGCGTTCTACTGCGGGTTCAATGACTCCCATGAACATGAACGTCAGTATTGAAGTTTCTACGGGGATGGTTCTCATCTCATTATCTCCTGTTGGTAAGTGTCGAGCGACTCTCGACGTTCATCACTGTGCATGCCAACTCACGGAGCGCAAGGGTCTGCCAACAGTTATCAGAACGAGCTACGGGAGCGGTCGCGGACCCTTGTGGGGAGTAGGTCGGAGCCATTCTGCGAGGCGTCGAACAAGGTCGGGAGCATTGTTGTACGCGAGCCAAAGTCCATCGTCCTCACGACGCAAAGACCGACGACGTGCTCCACTGCGTCGAGCCAACAAATCTGCAAGCACTCGACGAACTGCGAAGAAGTCTTCAGGTGAAAGCTGCACTTCTAGCTCCACCGAAGGAATGCCAACCACTCCCCAATAGCGACCAACGCCAGGCCAGTTATCAGGCGAAACGTGCTGTTCTTCTTTCGACTTCCCAGCTGTGTATCCAGCAAAGTATGCAACTACACGCCCGGGGTTATCTCCATCTGCTTCATCAACGCGAGTACCAACCTTGAGGTGGTCTGCATTCGCGGAACCAACAACTTCCCACCATGTCTCTGATACCCACTCACGCACTTCCGTCATTGACGTTGCCTGCGGAACTGGCTTGCTGAGATCCACGGCCGGCACTACCGCGAGAATGTGGAAGTGCGGAGCTAAGCGTCGCTCAAGCGGCTGCGAATGGCGCGGCTGAAACTCCAGTTTCCACACGCCTTGAAAGTCTCCCCATCGTCTTGCCCATCGCCTACGAAAGCTCAGAAGTTGGTCCTTGGCATCACGACCCGTCGGACACCATTCCCGCCAGTCCGCTGGATAGGTCAGCGTGACAACGACTGGTATGCCCTGCACGACAGATAAGTCAAGAGCTCCAAGTCGTCGCAACATTTGTCGCCGTGAAGACTGAGAGAAACCTGAGATTGCACCACGGGTTCCACCACCAGAGCGCCCTCCAACGCGGTGCCCGACAACCCGAATAAGACCAGGCGAGACAACAATGCCTCGCACGTCATCGCTCACATCTGGCGACGCTTGGATTGCTCGCGCAGCTGTGACGGTATCCCGCTCATTTGCCGCCTCCGGAAATGCACGAGACGTCAGCATTTGAGACAATAACAAGCCCAGGACTTCGGGCTGCGCGTCCGAGGACGCGCAGCCCTCGTCAAATGAATTAGTCATTGCTCTCCTCCCGTCATCGGTGGAGAGCACTGTCCGGCGTTAGCCGGCTATTGCACGAATCAAAGTCAGCGCGCTGACCCAGCTTGAGTTCGATACATGGCCAACTCTGCCTCAGTTATTTGCTCGGCTGGGACAAGCTGGAAGTGTCGCTCGCTCACGGCTTTGACGCTGTTCTCAATAACAACAACCTCGAACATCGCGATCGTGTCGTGACTTAGAAACTGCGCCGAAACTGCTCGCGGTATCAGATCGGGGAACTTGTCGGCACAAAAAGCGAGATCCTGCTGAGTCTGAACTACGCCGATCTGGTCAGTGCCACCTTTTGCTTGCACTGGAATAATGAAGTGAGCACCCGAGTGATTCAGGCCAACGTAGAGCTCATCAATCTCTATCTGACCAATGCCGGAAACTGTAGTTCTGAGGTGGTTCTGCAAGCTGTATGCAGTCAGTGACAAAAAGATGTCAATCAACCGGTTGTACCTCAAACGAGCAAGTAGCGCCTGCTCATCACTCGCCGCATACCGAGAGATAATTTGTGGAGTTGCATCTGGAATCTTGACCGCCAAAAGAGATGCATTCGGCAATATCCGACTCGCAGACGCAAGAGTAAATGCGTAGAGACCGCGTCCAGTGCCCGAGATAACCCATTCGTAACCACTCGGCGCGGTTGAGATAATGGCTTCAGGAAGGGTGGTCCTGAATCTAAACGAGTACAGAACATCGCCAAGGTTGCGCGGTACTTCGATATCAAGAAGTTGCGCCGCGTCGATAAGGTCCTCCCTCGAGAATGGCACCACTTCTAGACCGGCCTTATACCGATTTGAAAATATATGTTCGACCAACATGCTGTATCTGTTATTCACATTCGGTTGCATATTGTTCAAGCCTTCCCTCTCCAGCGAAGGACAAGGACTTCCTCGCGAAGTTGCGCCCGTGTAGCGGTCGCGAGGCGGGTCCTAAAAAGATCAAGACTCTCCACCTCGTACCCAAGCGGTTCTGCGACTTCAGCAAGAAGTTCTCCAGTCCTGATAAGCACTCGGAAAAATGATGCTTGATCACCCACTACATAGCCGAGGCGAGCGCCGTCTCGAAGCTTGGGGCGGAGTGCTTCTAGATGTCGGGCCATACCACCAAAGTAATGCAGAACAACCTTGTGGTAGTTCTTCTCAAAGCCTGAAGTCTTTCCTAAATCAAGTCGGCGTGACTCAATCTCAGCAGCCAGATTCGTTACAGATGGCAGATGCTGAATCGAGAACGAATCCTTATCCCCAACATAAATGTTCCTCGTATTTGACCGCAACAAACTCTGCTTGCATTCGCGTAATCCTCGCTTGTCTTTATAGAACCCGAGGACAACTGACTCGAGGCGGGTCGTCCTGGTGTAGTCCTTCTCATTCGGATAAGGCGGCGATGTGAAGACTGAACCAATAGACCCGTTGCGTATTCCGTTCGGCAGCCCACGCGCATCCGAGTGAAACACTTTCGTCGGCTTTCCAACACCGACCGCACGAAGATCCGCTGCGCAGGTTTCAATGCACTCCAACCAGGGCGCAATAACAGCCACATCAGTCTTCACTGTGCCTAATCCAACTTCTGGACCGAAGCGCAGGTTACCGAAATCGCATGGAAGCAGCCGAGCAACTGCGAGCATCATCAGATCCCGGTACTCATTGTTGGTCACTCGCCGAATCTCATCGACTAAAACCAAAACCTTGTGCAAAGGCGAAGGACTAATTGAGCCGGAAATCAATATCGACATCGCATCAACATCTAGCGAGCGTGACGCTTTACGAATATTGACATTGCTGACTTCGTCTTTCATCCCAACTGCGGCAAGTTCCGCACTTGCTCGACTTGCGACGCGCTTTGCCGCACGCACAAGACCAATCGGATCGACCTCCCAGGCCGTCTTCACCGAGGCGGCGAAATGCGCCATTGGTGAAGCCTCAATCCCATATGACTTGAGTCCAAGTTTTTTGGCTTCGACAACCGTCGTACCAGTCCCGCAGAAAGGGTCGAGTATCGCCCCTCCTTCGGGAGCCAACCGTGCTAGGTACTCTCGCACCAAGTGTGGTGGAAAGGACAGAACAAAGCGGTACCAGCCATGGACTGCAGAATCCTCCGTACGAAGGAAGTTGCTTGAATTCTCGACTTCCACCGCCCGGAATATGGTCCGCTCTTTTGTCGCTTGGGCATCCGGATCTCTCACCACCACATCGTATGACAACCATTGCCCGCGGTTAGACCCTCAAGTTCAAATAGGACCTTTTGGTCTTCGAAATGAACTCGCACACAACCAAAACACCCCAGTACTGTGGAAAGCCCATGGACATTCTTGACAGCGACTATCCAATACGGACCTTCACCTGGATGTCGCCCCTGAAATCACCATTGTCTGGGCGAAATGAAGGGCATACAGGCGTAATCGGTTGGCGTAATCAGACCGAAGTGAGCGTAAAAACCATAGGCAACAGGACTCAGTGGATTCCCCCCAGCTCCACTAGTTATTTTAAGTTCGGCGTAGATTTATAGCCCTGATGAAGTTCGCACCAATCTCTGATCGCCTCACTGGGCTTGGCGCAGCCAAATGGGCTGTGCATTCTGAATCACTTCGACGCGCTGCGCTTGGACAACCGACCATCATCTTGTCTATTGGCGAGCCCGATCTACCACCGCCAGCAAAAGTCTTAGATCAAGCTGCCGACTCAATGCGCAGTGGTCGCACTCGTTACGCAGCCGGCCAAGGCGAGCCAGAAGCGCTTCTCGCAATTGCAAATCATCTCAGCAAGCGTTCGGGTAATCCAGTCACCCCAGAAGAAGTTCTGTACACGGCTGGCACTCAAAACGGTTTGTGCACTGCCCTGTTCACGCTCGTCGAAGCAGGCGACGAAGTACTGGTGCCAGACCCGTACTACGCGACATACGAAGGTTTGGTTGCTGCTTCTGGTGCAACTTTTGTTGCGGTTCCGACTTCTCCCGACAATGGATTTCACGTCACTGCTTCGGCAATAGAAGCCGCCATCACTCCAAGAACAAAAGTGTTGCTACTCAATAATCCAAGCAACCCAACCGGTGCAGTGTTGTCAGTGAAAGAAATCGATGCGATCGGTGAGGTATGTGAGCGAAACGATCTGTGGATTATCTGCGACGAGGTATACGCCGACATGACCTTTGATGGCACGTTCTGCTCCCCGTTTGATCGACCGCACCTACGCCATCGCACGCTTTCTGTTTCTTCGATATCAAAATCGCATGCACTTCCGGGTTTCCGTGCTGGCTGGGTTGCGTGCCCTGCCGAAGTAACCCCGCGACTTGTTCTTGTTGCTGAAGCAATGCTGTTTGGCTCTCAACCATTTATTGAAGATGCACTCGCGGTTGCACTAAACGAAACCCACCCCGAAGTTGAGCGCATGCGTGCCGCATACAAAGAACGTGCAGCAGTATTAGTTGATGCATTTGCGGATGCAACTTCTGTTTCTGCACGTTTGCCTGAAGGCGGAATGTTCATCATGCTTGATATTCGAAAAACCGGATTGACAGGCGAAGAATTTGCATGGCGACTGCTCGACGAGGAAAGTGTTGGAACAATGCCGGGCGAAAGTTTTGGTAGTGGCGGCGCGGGCCACGTGCGCGTTGCGCTCACTGTCGAATCCGACCTGCTGAAAGAAGCAAGTCTTCGAATCCGACGCCTCGCCGACACATGCCTCACTGAGCGCAAGTAAGCACGAACAAACATGATAAGTGAGCAGCTCAAAGTTGGCGAAGCAATCATTGATTTGTTGTCGCGCGAATATGGCGTAGATGTCGTTTTCGGAATCCCCGGCGTTCACAACATCGAGTTGTACCGCGGACTTCATCGCTCTGGCGTAAAAGCCATTTCTCCACGCCACGAGCAGGGCGCTGGGTTCATGGCCGATGGTTGGTCAATTGTGACGGGCAAACCTGGAATCTGTGTGCTCATTAGTGGTCCTGGCCTCACCAATGTGCTCACGCCTATCGCGCAGGCGTATCACGACTCTCGCCCAATGCTCGTGATTGCATCCACAACACCCACCGATGCACTCGGCAAAAGTTTTGGGCCATTACATGACCTTCCCGATCAGGCTGCAGTTGCGCGCTCAGTCTGTGCATTTAGCGAAACAGTCACTGACCCTTCGATGCTTCCAGAATTGATTGAGCGAGCGTGGAATGTATTCACTTCCGCACGTCCTCGACCCGTACACATCGCGATACCAATGGATGTTCTAGCTCAAACATGTGCGCCATTCGTGCGGAAACACATTGCAGCCACAAAACCAGTCGCTCACGACAGCGACGTAGCAAAAGCTTTCGAAATAATCAACTCATCCCAAGCACCTGTGATCATCGCGGGCGGTGGATCAATTGATGCTTCAAAGGAAATCATCGCCTTAGCTGAATTGTTGGATGCTCCGGTTCTTCTCACAGGCAACGCAAAGGGCGTAATGCCATCGAATCATCCCCTATGCGCTGGTAACT
>WLPO01000012.1 GCA_009698745.1 Actinomycetota bacterium | reverse complement strand
GTGGTGTCGTTGTTGAACCGACTTGGTTTGAGTTGTCTCGGCGATCTTGCCGCAATGAAGTCTTCGGACTTGGTTGGACGGTTTGGTCCGGTCGGTTTAGAAGTACATCGATTGTCGCGTGGCTTCGATCGACATCCGCCAATCACTATTGCGCCACCACCAGAGCGCGCAAGCACGCATCGATTCGAGCAATCGGTAGAAGATATCAATGTGGTGGTGGCTACTGCGCGACAAGTGGCCGACGAGTTGGTGACGCACTTAAGCAACCAGGGCGTGAGTTGTGTGCGACTACACGTCTGTATGCAAACCGATCACGGGGAGCAAAGTGATCGCTTGTGGTATCAGCCTGAAGGATTGACTGCAGCGGCAATGGCCGAGCGTGTGCGTTGGCAGATGGAAGCATGGATTGCAACGCGTGGACTGACAAGCGGTGTGGTGTTGTTGCGGTATTCGCCAGTTGGTTTGCGTGCGCGAGAAGGAAGACAACTCGGATTATGGGGTGGCAGCACTCAAGCCGACGAATGGGCCGCTCGTGCTGTTGAACGGTTGACAACAATGCTTGGATCGGATTCGGTGCGTGTTGCGCAGTGGCGCGGTGGTCGAGATGTGGGAGAGGCATTCGCGTTAACTCCCGCCGCAGTGGTTGACATGGAGCGGCGTGCCGAAACAGTAGTGATGAAAGAAGTTGCATGGAGTGGGGCGCTGCCAACGCCATCGCCATCGATTGTGTACGACGAACCATTGCTGGCAGTCGTCAATGATGCGAGTGGATGTGTAGTGAGTGTGAGTGGCAGGCACGAACTGAGTGCCTCGCCTGCGCAAGTAGTCATTGGTCGACACGTGTACAACGTGGTGTCGTGGGCTGGGCCGTGGCCAGTGGAAGAACGGTGGTGGGACCCTTCACGTCAACGCAGGGCGGTACGAATGCAGATGGTGCTGGCGCGTCACGGCGATGCAAGTGTGCGTACAGCTACGCATGCAGTAGTGATGGTGCTTGAGCACGGCGAGTGGTGGATGACCGCGCGCTTTGGGTGAATACACTTAGGTTGTGTCTACTAGTGAGATCGTTGCTCAACTGTGCGCACATTTTGCTGCGGCAACACCGTGCGACGAACGCGAACGCGAGTCGATTCAGCAATTTTTAGCAATTGCTCCAACGCTTGATTCACCTTTTGATGAGCACGCCAACGACACACACATCACAGGGTCGGCGATTGTTGTTGGCGAGCGAGGCGTGGTGTTGCACTTGCACAAACGACTCAATATTTGGTTGCAACCCGGCGGACATATTGAACCGGGCGAGACGCCTGCAGAAGGCGCACTTCGTGAAGCGCGCGAAGAAACCGGACTTGATGTGCGACACCCTGACAATGGTCCGGTCTTGGTGCACCTCGACGTGCATCCTGGTCCGCGCGGACACACGCACTTAGACGTGCGCTACATAGTGATGGCCGATGATGTCGAACCAGCGCCCGGCGCTGATGAGAGTCAGGATGTGGCTTGGTTTGCTTGGGACGATGCAATTGCCATGGCGGATAAGGGTTTGGTGGGCGCTCTGAGAGTGGTACGAACATATGTTCGCTAATATGGCGGGGTGGCAAATGACGTTTCGCATACACATGTTCCATATGCGGAATTACATTGCCGTTCCAATTTTTCATTTTTGCAAGGTACTTCGCATCCCGAACAACTCGTAGAGCAAGCACAGTCATTGGGGTTGGAAGCGCTTGCGCTGACAGATCGAAATGGCTTGTATGGCATCGTGCGTTTTGCTGAGGCAGCGCGAGTGCTTGGGTTGCCAACAGTGTTTGGCGCAGAGTTGCAACTTGATTCTGGAAGTCTCGTCATCATTGCTCGCAATCCGCGAGGTTATGCACACTTGTCGAGCGCAATTAGTGCCGGCCAACTTGCTGGCAGCAAAGAACATCCAGTGTTCGTGCTCGAACAACTTGGTGAATTTTCGGTAGGTGATTGGTGGGTGATGACGGGCGGACGTGATGGTGTGGTTGCACGCGCACTTCATGAGCACGGACCAAGCGCTGCCGAGCGACGAGTGCAACAAATGAAGACAGTGTTTGGCAGTGACAGCGTTCTGATGGAAGTGTGGGATCACGGCGACCCGCTTGACTCTGCGCGCAATGATGTGCTTGTGCAGATTGCACACCGCAACAACTTGAACAGTGTCGCCACCAACGATGTGTTGTATGCAACTGCAAGGCAGCATCGCTTAGCTACTGCCGTCGCTGCGGTGCGCGAACGCAGCAGTTTGGATGATGTAGATGCAACGCTGCCGCCGGCTGCGACGGCTTATGTGCGCAGTGGCGCCGAACAACATCGTCGTTTTGCGCGTTACCCGGGTGTGGTGCAATGTGCGGCCGAGATCGGCAAAGATGCGGCTTTCGACTTGCGACTCGTTGCTCCGCGGCTACCACCATTTCCGTGTCCAAATGGGTTGGACGAGATGTCGTATTTGCGGCAACTCGTGCAGGTTGGTGCCACGCGCAGATATGGCATACGCCCAACTGACACGCGCGAAGATTTGTCACTGCGTGCACGCGCGTGGCAAGTGATCGATCACGAACTAGAGGTCATCTCGACTCTTGGCTTTGCCGGATATTTCTTGGTGGTGTGGGACATCGTGCAATTCTGTGAACGATCCAATATTTTTTGTCAGGGGCGAGGTAGCGCGGCCAACTCTGCTGTGTGTTATTCACTCGACATCACCAAGGCCGATGCGGTGTCGTTGGGTCTGTTGTTTGAACGGTTTTTATCGCCAGAACGAGATGGTCCACCCGACATCGACATTGACATCGAAAGCGGACGCCGCGAAGAAGTAATTCAATATGTGTACCAACGCCATGGTCGGCATCATGCGGCTCAAGTGGCCAATGTGATTACGTACCGCGCGCGTTCTGCTGTGCGCGACATGTCGCGCGCACTTGGTTTTGCACCAGGCCAGCAAGATGCGTGGAGCAAGCAAGTTGATGCGTGGGGCTCGCTGGGAGTCACGGTCAAAAATGATGACCACAACATTCCTGCTGCGGTGCTCGATCTTGCTCGAGAGGTGCAAGACGCACCACGACATTTGGGTATTCACTCTGGTGGCATGGTGATGTGTGATCGCCCCGTGACTGAAGTGTGTCCCGTTGAGTGGGGGCGCATGGAGGGGCGCAGTGTGCTGCAGTGGGACAAAGACGACTGCGCGGCTGCCGGGTTAGTGAAGTTTGATCTGTTGGGACTTGGCATGTTGTCGGCGCTCCATAACGCAGTCGACTTGATTGAAGAGTTTCGCGGAGTGCGAGTAGATCTGGCAACGATTCCACAAGAAGATGACGTGTACGCAATGCTGTGTCGAGCCGACACGGTTGGCGTATTTCAGATCGAGTCGCGAGCACAGATGGCCACATTGCCAAGGCTCAAGCCACGACGTTTTTACGATCTCGTTGTCGAGGTTGCGCTCATTCGACCTGGCCCGATCCAGGGTGGCTCGGTGCATCCATACATTCGTCGTCGCAATGGTCAAGAGCCGATCACATATTTGCATCCGTTGCTCGAAAACAGTCTTGGCAAAACATTGGGTGTGCCGTTGTTTCAAGAACAACTCATGCAGATGGCAATTGATGTGGCTGGCTTCACGCCGTCGGAAGCCGATGAGTTGCGCCAAGCGATGGGCTCGAAAAGATCGCAGTCGCGAATGCAACGACTCAGTGAGCGACTATACGCAGGCATGGCAGAGCGGGGCATTGTTGGTGATGTTGCTGATCTGATCTTTATGAAGATGTCAGCATTTGCAAGTTACGGATTTCCCGAAAGTCACTCGGTGAGTTTTGCGTATCTCGTCTATTCGTCTGCCTGGATCAAACTTCATGAGCCAGCAGTATTTTGCGCATCACTACTCAATGCGCAGCCGATGGGTTTTTGGGCACCCCATTCGCTGGTGCAGGACGCAAAACGCCACGGTGTTGAGGTGCGCAGTGTAGATATCAATGCGTCGCGTGCTGATGCAACGCTTGAAGCATGCAAAGAGTCGACGGGTGGGTTGGCCGTACGACTTGGCATTGGGTCGGTGCGCGGCTTGGGTGGCGCTGTTGCGCGTGAGATAGAAACAAATCGACCGTTTGCCAATATGGAAGACCTCGTGCGCAAAGTTCCGCAACTGCACATTGCGCAGCTTGAAGCACTGGCTACAGCCGGAGCGTTTAACGAATCGTTTGGGCAACAACGCCGAGATGCGTTATGGAGTGCTGGTGCGGTGATTCAGTCTCGACCCGATCGATTGCAAGGAGTAACGACAGGTGCTGCTTCGCCGCAATTACCGGGCATGCAGCCGATTGATGAAATGATTGCCGATCTGTGGGCCACCGGTGTTGCATCGAGCGGTCACCCCACCGAATTTTTGCGCGTCGAG
Organism: Actinomycetota bacterium; assembly: GCA_009698745.1. Lineage (GTDB taxonomy): Bacteria > Actinomycetota > Acidimicrobiia > Acidimicrobiales > Ilumatobacteraceae > UBA3006. The sequence continues at coordinate 23,610 of WLPO01000012.1, read as the reverse complement.
CTTGCGCGCATGGGCGTTGCAACAGCTGCAGAATTATCGGCGTGCGGTGCGCGTGGTGACGAAAAAGTATTGGTTGCGGGCACCGTGACGCATAGGCAGCGACCAGCAACTGCTCAGGGGGTGACGTTTATCAGTTTGGAAGACGAGACCGGACTCATCAATGTGGTGTGCTCGCAGGGGTGCTGGATCCGATATCGCAAGGCTGCACATGGTGCGGGAGCATTATTGGTGCGTGGTCGCCTCGAGGTGGGGGACGGCGGAGTGATCAACGTGGTTGCCGAACACATTGCGCCACTCGCAGTTGGCGCAAAAGTTATGGCACGCAATTTTCGCTAAATGGCTAAATAGCTAACTGGCGAAATTCATAGTGACTTACTCGGTGGGTTTTTCGTTGAGCCCGTCATTGAACATGCGATACGTCTCGTAAATATCTTTGCACTTGTCACAAAGCGGCAATTGTTTTGGGTCACGAGATGGAATCCAAACGTGTCCGCATAATGCTTCGAGTGGAGTGCCATAAATGCGGGCCTCCAACACTTTGGATGCAGCGTCTTCGCCGGGTTCGGTTTTGACAATATGAGCCATTGCCGGCTCGCCGGTCAAGGCTTCATGTTCGGTAACTGGCTCGGTGATTGTCGGCCGAGTCTTGAGTGGTGTTGGCGTGCTCACACTTCCTACACTAGAGCCATGCCTACATACGAGTTTCGATGCAAGACATGTGATGCAGTTTTTGAAGAGCGCCGCACAATGTCAGAAGCCAATGATCCTGCGCAGTGCCCGCAAGGCCATGACAACTCAGTGCGCTTACTCAGTGTGTTTGCATCAGTTGGAGCAACTGCACCGCAGCAAGCACCCGCACCGCGTAGCGGTGGTGGTTGCGGTGGCGGCTGCGCCTGTCATTAACTGACATCGCACAAGTTGATCACCGAACCGCGAGTGACAACAAGCCAATCAATGAGTTCGAGTCCAGCATGTTTGCACAGGTCTTGAGCAGTTTCTAAATACTCGGAATCGTTGCTGCGATCGCATGCATAAGGTTCGACAGTGCAGATGCTGAGCGAAGTTGCATCGAGCACCGAAGAGCACAGACCAATGGCGTGGTTGACATTGTTTGTGCAAGATGCGACTGCATCAAACGACATCAGACCTACTCCACGATGTTGATTGTCGAGCATCAAGACCAACATCTCCTCGCACAGTGGACGACGAAGTGCAAGCGAAAAAACTGCGAGAGCGGCATGTGGGGTGGATACCGGGTCGGTCTTTGCACGCGGAAGATAGATGGGAGCACGAAGAGTCTGAAGCACGAGGCCTCCTTATTGATTTGGTGACTATTTACAGTGAGTGTTTGTGAGCAATAGTTTGAGCAATTGCATGACTCGAGAATGACGGGGAGGTCGAGCGTGACGGTAGGGCGTGGGTGTTGCAACTAAGCAAGCGAGATGTAAATCGCTGCAGCTCCAATGAGAATTGGGGTTGCGTACTGGAAAAATTGTGGGATCTTGACGCGAGTTGGCGCAAGTATGACGAAGCCACACAGTGCGCCTGCCAAGGCACCGCCAAAGTGGCCGCCAATCGAAATGCCTGGTATCGCGAGGGTGAGAACAATGTTGATGGCGAATGTCATACCCAACCCTGTTTTGAGAGGGTTGACGCCGTGTTGGCGCATGCCAACAACACCTGCGGCCATGATGCCAAAAACTGCTCCCGATGCTCCACCGGTAAATGCTGTTGGACTCAATACAAGTGCACCGGCTGAACCACCGAGAAGTGATGCGAAATAGATGAGTGCAAACTTGGTGGAACCAATAGTTGGTTCAAGCATTCGACCAAGCTGGAACAACAAAAACATATTCATTGCAACGTGCAGTAATCCAAAGTGCACAAAGCCGGCAGAGATCAAGCGGTACCACTCACCGTTATCGAGAAATACTCGCGACAAAAACATGTTGTACTGAAAGCGATCGACGCCAGAGATCTGGCTCCAGACGAATAAGCCGAGATTGATTGCAATGATGGCGTTGCCTACAACAAATGGATTGTTATTCGGCTTGTAGCTGTTGAGCTGTAATGGTTTAGGCAGTTGTGGCGGTGGAAAGTTCACGGAGTTAGTGCGGTGCCTTTTCGGCATCGGCACGATTGGCTCGGTACCACTCGACCGTTTGACGCAAGCCATCTTCAAAGTCGGTGTTGCTGTGCCAGCCAAGTTCGCGTTCGGCGCGACTCGCGTCAACTCGACGGCGAGGCTGTCCATCTGGTCGTGTTGGGTCCCACACCAAAGATCCTGTGAAGCCAACGATGCGAGCAATCGTTTCGGCGGTCTCACGAATGGTGACTTCGCGGTTATTGCCAAGGTTGAGTGGCTCGGCAGTTGTGCGCAATTGTGCTGCAAGCAAGATGGCATCCGCTGCGTCATCTGCAAACAAATAGTCGCGACTTGCAGAGCCGGTGCCCCACACAGAGATCTTGTCATCGCCTCGCTCGGTTGCTTCTACACATTTTTTAATCAAGGCTGGAATCACGTGCGACACCGATTCGTGAAACTTGTCGCCGGGGCCATACAGGTTTGTAGGAATCACAAACGCAAACTGCTGGCCGTATTGCTGCTCGTTGACTTGCGCGTGCACGAGCATTGCTTTTTTGGCAATGCCGTACGGAGCGTTGGTCTCCTCTGGGTAGCCATCCCAGATCGATTCTTCTCGAAAGGGAACTGGAGTGAATTTGGGATACGAACAGACGGTGCCAAGAAGAACAGTTTTCTCAACGCCGACTTTGCGCGCAGCTTCGATCGTGAGCGTTCCCATTGTGAGGTTGTCGAGATACAACTGCGCTGGAGCAACTTGGTTGTAGCCGATGCCGCCAACGCGCGCAGCCAAATGAATGACGTGACTTGGTTTGTGCTGGGAAAACAATTGCTCGGCAACGCCAACTTGCGTGAGATCGGCTTCGGATTGGCGAGGAGCGACAACATTTGCCCCTGCTTGTCGCAATTTGGCAACGACTTTTGTACCAAGAAACCCGTTTCCACCTGTGACCACAACGGTGCGATTGGCCCAATAAGTAGGGGAAGTTTGCTGTTGGGCAGAACTAGTCATGGGTATGACGATACTTACTTGGCACAATGGAAGGCGTGCGGGTCGCTTACACCCTTGAGCAGTGCTGGCACCGAGTGCCTGGGGGCACGGCCGTTTCGGCCCTTGAGGTGGCGCGAGCCATGACCCATGTTCGTCGCGACATCGAACTTGTCGGCGTATCGGGCAAACATCTCGAAGACCCTGAGCTCAACTTTGATTTGTCGATTGACGTTGTCGGACTGAAGCTGTCGGGAGCGTTGTTGTATGAGATGTCTTTGCGGCTCAATCAACCAAAGGTTGAGCGTTCAATGACCGAGATCGACTTGGTGCACTGCACGACGATCATTCCGTTTGCTACGAGCAAGAAAATGGTTGCGACAGTGCACGACCTTGCGTTCTTGCACCATCCCGAGTTTTTTACGCGGCGCGGAAATGATGTGTTTCGTCGCAGCCTAAAGATTTTGAAGAAGCGTGCTGATGTTCTTTTGTGTTCTTCACAAGCCACGGTGGACGACTGCCTGAACGAGGGCTTTGCACCAGATCGTGTGCGTCACGTTGCGCTCGGTGTTCGAAGTACGCCAGCAACGCAAAACGACATTGATCTCGTGCGAAAAAAGTATTCGTTGCCATCAGAGTATTTGTTGTTCGTTGGCACGCTTGAGCCACGCAAAAATTTGGCTCGCCTTGTCAGTGCATTGCGTGACCGCAGTGACTTGCCACCGCTTGTAATTGCTGGTGCAGATGGTTGGGGAGACATTGATGTGCCCAACACTGCAAACGTGCAATTCATCGGACATGTCGACGACCAGCATTTGGGTGCGGTGTATGCCGGTGCGAGTGTTTTGTGTTATCCGTCATTGTGGGAAGGATTTGGATTGCCAATTCTTGAGGCAATGGCACAGGGAACTCCGGTGGTTACCAGCATTGGTACCTCAACGCAAGAAGTCGCCGGAGGAGCAGCAGTATTAGTTGATCCACTTTCCGAAGAAAGTATGAGAAACGGTATCGACGAGGCATTGCGTAATGCTGACATTTTGAAACAGCGTGGTCGCGAGCGTGCAGCAGAATCTACGTGGGATAAAACTGCGTTAGCCACCGCGAGTATTTACGACGAGTTGGCAAGTTCGTGAAAGTTCTGTCGTGAAAATAGCTGTCAACATGCTGTGGTGCGTGCCAGGCCGAGTGGGCGGCAGCGAAGAATATTTCGTGCGTCAGTTGTCTGGGCTTAACGAAATTGCTGCACCTTTTGACATCACGGTGTTTGCGCCGCTTGGCTTTAGCGACGCGCATCCAGAAATCGCTCAATCATTTCGCGTCGTGGAGTCAACTCATAGTTGCGAGCGCAGAGAAGTACGAGTAGTCACCGAAAATACATGGCTGGCAAAGCAAACCGAAAAATTTGACCTGGTACATCACGGTGGCGGCACAATTCCTTCCCGTGGCAACAACAAAACTTTGTTGACCATTCATGACGCTCAATACCTCACGTATCCCGAATATTTTGGCGCGGTAAAGCTCGCATATTTGCGCAATCGCGTGCCGTCTGCACTGCGTCGAGCAACGGCTGTAGCAACTCCAAGTGAATACGTGCGCAAAACCCTCATTGATTCGTTTGACGTTCCAGCAGAAAAGATCTCCGTTGTACGCCACGGTGTCCTACCGCACATTGGTCAAGGTGCAACGAGTGAAATTGAACTGCGCAATAAATTCGGACTCGGCAATTCGCGCATTTTGTTCATGCCCGCAATTACACATCCCCACAAAAACCACGAGTTTGTTTTGCGGATGCTCGCATCGGCTTGGAAAGATTCATCGATCAAGTTGGTGATGGCGGGTGGTGTCGGACTTGGTGAAACACGTGTGAATGAGGTGATCAGCGAATTGGGTTTGGGCGATCGCGCGTTGCGTATTGGCCGAGTTGACGCGGCTGATAGAGACGGCTTAATCAAGATGTCGGTAGCCCTTGTGTTCCCAAGTTTGTATGAAGGATTTGGAGCGCCAGCACTTGAGGCGATGGCGCTTGGCACTCCAGTCATTGCGAGCAATTGCGCATCGTTGCCAGAAGTAATCGGCGACGGTGGGCTTGTGTTGCCACTTGAAGAAGCAGTGTGGGCGGGTGCACTTACGGAAGTGCATGCACGACGTGATGAATTGGTGCGCCGTGGTCATGCGCGGGCCGATCTATTTACTGCTGCCAATTCGGCACAAGATTTGTGTCGAGCTTATGAATATGCGTTAGGCACGGCATCATGAACGGCGTCGTGAACGGCAAAAAACTGCGACTAGTTGTTTTGTGTCCACACTTTTCTCCAGACATGGCACCGACGGGCGTGGTGATGACCCGCATCGTGCGCGAGTTGGCTGCGCTTGGTCACGAAATGCACGTGGTCACTTCGTTGCCGTGGTATCGCGAACACGCAATCGAGTCTGGATGGGGCGGAAGGTTGTGGCGAGTAGAGAAAACCGCGTGGGGCTCGATCACGCGTGTTCATCCATTTCCTGGAAAGACAAAACAAAACCTCTTGCGCAGAGCATTTGGATTTGTGTTGTTCAGTGCAGTTGTGGGCCTGCGCGGCATTGTTGCAGGAGGGCTTCCACGGCGCATTGATGGGGTTTTGGCTATGTCTCCACCGCTCACACTTGGTTTAACGGGGTGGTTCACCAAGATTTTCCGAGGCGGAATGCTTGTGTTCAATATTCAAGACATTTTTCCTGACGCAGCCGCGCAAACCGGCGCTATTACAAACAAACAAATTTTGCGCGCAGCACGCTGGCTCGAGCGAGTGAGTTACGAGCGTTCAGACGCTGTTGTGTTGTTGTCTGAAGACTTGAAGCACAACGTTGCTGCCAAACTCTCCACCAAGTTTCACAATCGGCTACACGTGATTCCAAACTTTGTTGACACGTCTGCGATAGTGCCTGGCAACAGAATGACGAACTACCGACGTGAACTGGGCATCGACGACCGAGTGATCGTGATGTACGCAGGCAATGTTGGTTTTTCGCAATCGCTTGAACTTGTGCTCGCTGCGGCAAAGTCAATGCCAAACATTGCATTTGTGATCAATGGAGACGGAGCAGCACGAAAGTCGTTACAAGACAGAGCTAGAAATGAAAAAATCGGCAATGTGTACTTTGCTGACTACCAGCCGATTGAGCGATTGTCTGAAGTGCTCGCATCTGGCGACATTCATGTCGTGCCTCTCAAGACTGGTCTTGCATCGGTCAGCGTGCCATCCAAAATGTATTCAATTCTGAGCGCTGGTCGGCCGGTGGTAGCGGCAATTGACGCTGGCACCGAGATTCCGCGCACATTGGCCGACAGCGGAGCGGGTATTGCGGTGGCACCAGACAACGAAGCGGACTTTATTTCAGCGTTACAAATACTGATTTCTGATGGGGCCAAGCGAGATGCAATGGGGTCTCTCGGTCGTACTTGGGTGGAGCATCACGCCTCTGCTGGCGCAGTTGCAAAAAGGTATGAGGCGATTTACCTCAACAACCGATAACCTTTGGTCTTCGTGGCCCGATCATCATCAGCGAAAAAAATCGCCAGACTTGCCGAAAAAGGCAAAGGGAAGAAAGTCCGCTTTCAGGGCGGCTCATTGTTTCCCACCGTCATTTTGGTTGTCTGCGTGCTTGGTGTTGCGCTCATTGCCTACGCCCGCCAAAGTCAGCCAACAGTTGATGCATCAGCCACAGCTAATCAGGAGTATTTCTCGAGCTTCGGTGTGTTCAAGTGCGATGCCTACCTGACAGGTTTTCCAGCAGCAGCAGCCGATCCATCAACAGTTTCGCCAGATGCATACATCAAAGCCGATGGCATTTTTGGCTGGAAGCCTCAGGTGCTTGCAGGATTGCGTACCGCCAAGCTCAAGACTTTCTTTGATCTGTACGGCATCACGGTAGATGACAAATCGATCACTTTCCCATCAACCATCAATGGTGGCGAGACAATTACTGAAGCCGATACAAAATGCAAAGATGCAAACGGTGTTGAAAAAGACGCGACACTTCGCGTTTTGGTATGGAATGATTATCGCAACACAGCTGACAGCAAGATTTCAGTTGCAAGTTTTGATGGAGTTCGACTGACGAGTGATGGAATGGCAATTGCACTTGCATTCACCGCGGAAGGCGTTGAAGTTCCGCAACCGGACTCGTCCGAACTTGCGACTCTTGCCTTTCAAACTCAAGAGTAGGTAGACACGATGCACGCAGTCGTGCTTGTCGGAGGGTTTGGAACAAGACTTCGACCACTGACTTACAGCATTCCGAAACCGCTTTTGCCCGTGGCGCACACATCAATGCTCGAGCGATTGATGAACTCGCTTGCTCTTGGTGGAGTCACCCATGCCGTTCTTGCGCTCGGCTTTAAACCCGAGCCGTTTATGGCGGCTTTCCCCAATGACATGTGTGGGTCTGTGCAACTTTCGTACGCGGTTGAAGACACTCCGCTCGATACTGCAGGTGCAATCGGATTTGCGGCACGCACAGCGGGTATCGGCGAAACGTTTGTGGTTGCAAACGGAGATGTGCTCACGGATCTGGATATTGCATCGTTGATTTCGTTTCACCGACAACACGGCGCAGAGGGAACTATTTCGCTCACCCCAGTGAGTGACCCATCGCAATACGGGATTGTTGAGATTGATGCAAGCGGGCGAGTGGAGCGCTTTGTCGAGAAGCCACAGCCGGGTATGACGACGAGCAACTTTGCAAGCGCGGGTACGTATGTGCTCGAGCCATCTGCGCTGGTGCGTATGCCGGGCGACCAAAAACTCTCTATTGAACGAGTCGTGTTTCCTCAAATGGTGGCCGATGGCTCGTTGTTTGCAATGTCAACCGATGATTACTGGATTGATGCGGGACGGCCAGACACATTTATTTCGGCCAATGTGCACGTATCGAAACGAGCCGCGAAAGCAACTGACGCGCCGATCCATCCAACGGCAACGGTGGCTGAAACAGCCGAGATTCTTGACAGCGTGATTGGCGAAAATGCAACTGTTTTGGATGGAGCTCGCATTCAACATTCGGTTTTGCTACCTGGAGCCATTGTTGAACAGGGTGCTGTCATCATTGACTCGTTGGTTATGGGAAGGGTTGGCACCAATTCTCAGGTAACCGGCTCGATTATCGGATCTACTGGTGTTGTGGGTCAAAACGAAATGTGCAACAACGCTTCTGTTCCAGCACACGATCCGGCACTTCAGCAAGAATAGAAACTTCAATGGCTGTCACACGAAAGTCGAAAGTATTCGTCTGCGGCGGTGCAGGGTTTGTCGGGTCGCACCTTGTGGAGCGGCTACTCGCAGACGGACATACTGTCGACGTTGTTGATGACTTGTCAACTGGTTCGCTCGCCAATTTGTCGGTTGCACGGACGCTTGGTGGAGCGCTCAAATTTCATCATCTCGACATCTCTACAGTTGAATTTTCGGAGCTCGTAGGTTTACGCCAACCCGATGTGATATTTCACATGGCGCTCTTACCGCCGAGTGCCACCGAATCTGCTTCGGTGCTACGTGCGGCTCCGATGTTGCTTTCGGTTCTTGAAGCTGCGCGTCGACATCGTGTTACAAAAGTGGTTGCATGTTTGCCAGCCGTGCTTGTGTACGGCGAAGTGCCAGCAAAGTATTTGCCTGTAAAAGAAGGACGCAAGGCCGATGCGATTGGCGTGCCACATGTAATGGCGCAGACGATCGTTGACCTCTTAAGTGTGTATCGAGAGATGCACGATATTGAGTTCACGGTGTTGGCAATGACCAATGTGTACGGACTTCGCCAACGTCCAGAAGACGGCGTTGTTGCAGCCTTTGCGTCTGGGGTAATTCGTAATCAAGACCCCGAAATGTATGGCAATGGAAAACAGACTCGCGATTTTTTGTACATCGATGATGCTGTGGACGTGCTGGTGCGCACGATTGCCAAAGGTGGTGGTCTCGTGCTCAATGCAGGAACAGGTGTGCAGACGACAATTGAAGAATTATGGAAGATGCTCGGCGCTGGCAGCACCCTGCGCGCAAAGAAACTGCCCACACGACCTGGGGATGTGCAGAGGCTTGCTGTATCAACTGTGCGCACTCGAATTCAGTTGGGCTGGTCGTCGTGGACGAGCGTCGCCGAAGGTATAGAAACTCTTCGCAAAAGTTTTACGCGCTAGTTATCGAAACAAGTCTTGTTGAGCAGGTCGAACAATCTCGCTCATTGCTGAATCTCGCAACCACGTTGGGTCTACGCCACGAATGACCGCAACTGGAACACCAGAGGTTTTACCCATCACCAGTTCGCCCGTGCTCGCGAGCTCGTCTGCCACACAAACTTCGGTGACGTGCATGATGCGACCGAGGGCATCTGGTGTGCCACGCAAGTCGACCACGCCTGCAACGCCCGCAACTCCGATTGCAACATCGGTCAGACCATTACGCCAAGGTCGTCCAAAGGTGTCGCTCACAATGATTCCTACTTCGATACCCAATTTGGCTTTGATGATGTCGCGGATGCGTCGGGCAGAACGATCGCTATCGAGTGGCAACAGCGCAGCGTAACCACGTTCGACGTTTGACAAATCGATTCCGCTGTTGGCACAAATAAAGCCATGCTTGGTTTCGGTAATGATCAAGTCGCCTCGGCGACGGACAATACGGACGGCTTCGTCCTCAACGAGTTGTTTGTGGCTCACCGGATCATCTGGGTCGATTGCAACGAGACGCCCCTCGGCCTTTGAGACGATTTTTTGGGTCACAACCAATACGTCACCATTGAGTAGTGGGCCGTTTGGTTCTGTCCGACACGCGTCAACAATGATGTCTCCAAGTTGATCGCCGGGAACTATTTCTCCAATGCCCTCGACGCTCCATGCGGTGAGTTTCATCTTGCGCTCTCCAGCGTGGTGCGCGCAAGGTGCTGCGATTTTTCTGGTGTGCTCATGACGGTGTCAACAATGACGCAGCGCATTCCTTCTGCCTCAACTTTGGATGCAAGGTGTGCGTCGGCGGTATCGATGATGAGTGTGCCACAGATTGGTGCGTACAGTTTTGCAACACCAACGACCGACGACTCGTGGCCAAGTTCTTTCATCAGTCGGTCTGCAGGACCCTTGAGTGCAGCACCCGCGATGATTGGAGAAATTGCGACTACCGACTCGCGACGTTTTGTGAGTGCGGCGTCAACACCATGTAGTGCGCGTAACGGCGCAATTGACACGAGTGGGTTGGACGGTGCGATGACAACGGTTTGTGCTGACGTAAGTGTGTCGAGTCCGAGAGCGCTGGCGTTTGAGGCTCCGTCAAATCGCACACTGCTCACCGCCACCGAGTGCTGGTGCTTGACAAAGTACTCCTGAAAAGTGATCTCGGTACCTTGTGGTCCAGCTACACAATCGCCTGCAAGGGTGACAAATGTAGAAACTCGATCGTTGGACATTGGCACAAGATTCACATCTACGCCAAAACTTTGGCTGATCTCGGCTGTGACCTGTGCAAGTGTTGCGCCTTCTCGCAGTCGGGCAGTGCGATAAAAGTGTGTTGCCAAATCTTTGTCGCCCAAGTTGAACCATGTTGGTGCTGCAGATGAATCTTGCGGACGTACGTCGACGAAGCGGGCGAGTGCAGACATTGCCGTCCAGGATTCGTTTTCGAGACCCCAGCCGCGCACCGGGTCGATTGCGTTTGCAAGTGTGTAAGTAACGGTGTCGAGGTCTGGCGAAATAGAGAGGCCATGCAAAACGGTGTCGTCGCCCGTGTTGACGATGGCGGTGATGTCGCGAGCGGACACAACTTGTACAAGGCCACGAAGAAAACGAGCAGCCCCAACGCCGCCTGCAAGTACACAGATCACGCAGTTGAGCGTAACTATCTTGCGTGGGCTAATTACGACCAAGTGCAACTGCTAGATTTGAACGCATTATGCGCAAAGCCTTTATCACTGGTATTACTGGCCAAGACGGACGTCACCTTGCAGAGTTCTTGCAGACCAAGGGATACAAGGTCTACGGCATGATGAAGGGTCAGCACAACCCACGCGCCGAGCTCTTACGGGACGAGTTTCCCGAAGTTGAAGTGGTGCCAGGAGACTTGACCGACCTGACAAGCCTTGTGACCGCGCTTGAGTATGTGCAGCCAGACGAGTTTTACAATCTTGGAGCAATTTCATTTGTGGCTATGTCGTTCAACCAGGCAGAGTTGACAGCCAACGTAACTGGGCTCGGCGTATTGCGCGCTCTCGAGGCAGTGCGCATGGTTGGCGGCGCTCAAAATAATCCGATTCGTTTTTATCAGGCTTCGTCATCCGAGATGTTTGGCAAAGTGCGCCAGACACCCCAAACCGAAATGACACCCTTTCACCCACGCTCGCCATATGGCGTTGCCAAGGTGTTTGGCCACGACATCACTGTCAACTATCGCGAGAGCTACGGAATGTACGCGTGCTCCGGCATTTTGTTTAACCACGAAGGTCCGCGCCGTGGCCTCGAGTTTGTGACTCGCAAGATCACCAACACCGCTGCCCGCATTAAGCTCGGCATTGATAAAGAACTGGTGCTCGGCAACACCGACGCAAAGCGCGACTGGGGTTATGCCGGCGACTACGTGAAGGCCATGTGGATGATGTTGCAGCAAACCGAACCAGACGACTATGTCATTGCAACTGGCGAGACACACAGTGTCGACGAATTTTTGACTCTTGCATTTGAAAAGGCCGGTCTTGGTGACTTCCGTCAGTATGTGAAGCACGATCCAAAATTCTTCCGACCTGCGGAAGTTGATCTGCTGATCGGCGATCCGTCAAAGGCAGAAAAGAAGTTGGGTTGGAAGCGCGAAGTTGGGTTTGATCAGTTAGTTGACATGATGGTGCAACACGACATTGCCTACGAAACAAATCGCCTCAAGAATATTTGAGCATTCGGCTGCGTAACGCAAGCATAAAACTGGCAAGAGCAACGATCGAGCTACCAACAAGAGCAATTTCGACTCGTAGATAGAGATCGTTGCTTGACCACGCTGCAAGTGCGACAAAGCTTGCAAACCCAAGTGCCCATCCAATGCCGGCAAGCGCGTGGCCGCGAAGAGCAATAGTTGCCTGAGCAAACGCGACAGCCACCATGTAGAGCGCGCTCGAAAGCGCAAGCAAGGTGAGTGTTCGTCGGTCAATATCACCGTCGAAGACAAGCTTGAGAACAGGTGGTCCAACAGCGAACGCACCGGCAGTGCCAATGACACCAACGCCCACAACGAGGATGAGAAGTTTGCGTAATGCACTGCGAAATTCATCCAGGTGGCCGTGTGCTGCGAAGCGCGCCAAGCGAGGTAGCAAAACTGCTTGCACGGCCTGAAACAAAAAGAGCGGCAGGCGAGCATAAATTACTGCGTTGCCAAATTGGGTAATGATTTCTGGCTTGGCGTTTGTGCCAAGAATGTCGACGGTGATTGGACCGGCATTGACGAGCGCCGCAGCAGCTAGTGAACCCAATAACAACCAACCAAGATTTGGAGTTACTTCCGACCACGGTGCAGGCGGCCCGGTATCGGTGTGCAGTTTGCCGAAGAGCCCAACGCCAACAACACCCACAAGCGGAGACAGCGCAATCATGAGCGCAAATGCTCCGACGCTGTCTACCCCCAAAGCCCACAACACTGCAACGCCAATCACGCGGGCAGCACCGTCTGCACCGATGATGATGCCGTATGAACCGAAGCGTTGTGACCCAGAACAGATGCCACGAGCAAGATGCATTGGCGCGTACGACACAAGAATGAGCACAAGGCACATCACGACACTGCTGTATCCGTCGAACAAATGCTCCGTGAGATACGGAGAAGCAATAGCGATAACGATTGCAAGAATTACGAGCATGGTCACTGCAAGTGGAACCATGCGTCGAACAACTGGTAGTCCACCTTGGTTGAGCGCACGTCTGTGCGAAAGAGCCCGACCTACTTCTTGTTCTATTGGTAGAAAAAAGCCGGGTGCGAGCGAGAACGCAATGAACCACATGGCGACGATTGGTTTGAAGCCGTCTTGTCCGAGTGCTTGTTGACCAATTTTAAAAAATACGAATGCCGAAATACCAGCGACAAATAGACCGATGCCAACCGTCAGTGTGCCCTCGGGAAGAGAGATGCGGCTGCTGAGCGTCGGCTGTGAGGCCGACTGAGATGGTGTTGGTTCAGTGAATGACAAGCAAGCCGATGTTACTTGCTGGCCTGGGTGTCGTTGCGTGAGTTGATCAGCGAGGTGAGCACCATGGCGGCATTGCCGATTGTCGTTTCGACTTGTTTGACGACGAACGCTTTGGCATGTGGGAATTCTCTGTCGATCTCTTCGGCTAATTCACGCCGACGGACTTGTGCTTTTTGAAAGGCGAGAATTCCAACTCCAACAGAGGTGAATGCCAGTTCTTTGGCTTTCGTCTTCAAGCAATCAATGTCGATTTTATTATCTGTCACAAAAGTCCTTTAAGGTGCACGATCTGTTTTCGAGGGTATCTATGGGTGCTCGCAAAAGCAAGTATCAGTAGTGCTTTGCATGCGGCCGTTGCAAGCCACGGGGGAGCAAGGTTGGGCACAACTAAACTGGGTGCATCGTGACGAATTCGACAGATTCAGAAAACCTTGAAGCACGCGTGTCGCACGTTGGGGCTCCGCCAGTTGTCGTAGCAGTAGTTGTGCATCAGCCGTGCCCCTGGCTCGAAGATGTCGTAACTTCACTCGCAAGTCAGGACTACCCAAACTTGCAGACACTCTTTTTCGTGACTGCTACGGGTGCTGAAACTGACGTTATTCGCCACTTGTTGCCTGCGGCGGTGATTCGGCAGGTAGAGGGCAATCCGGGCTATGGCCCGTTGATGAATGAAGTGAGTCGCTTGGTGGAAGGGGAGAGTGGATTTTTTTGCTTCATGCATGATGACGTCGCCCTCGATAGCAATGCAATCTCAAGCATGATCGAAGAAATGTTTAGGTCTAATGCCGGAGTCGTCGGGCCAAAGATGGTGATGTGGGACGACGTCTCGGTATTGCAAAGCGTGGGACTTGGCGCTGATCGAATTGGCGATATCAGTCCAATCGTTGAACACGGTGAGAAGGATCAAGAACAACATGATGCTGTGCGCGACGTGTTTCTTATTCCATCAGCATGCATGTTGGTGCGTGCAGACTTGTTTCGCGAGATAGGTGGGTTCTCTCCCGATATTCCACTGTTTGGTGAAGACCTAGATTTTTGTTGGCGCACACACCTCAGTGGTGCGCGAGTGCTCGTGGTGCCAGCTGCACGTGCGAGGCATCGCAAAGAGATGGATGCCACTCGATCAGTTGCAACAATGAGCGCTCTCGAGGCCAGACACCGCGTGCGCACGGTAGCAACGTTGTCGGGTCGCGTTCAGTTGCCTGGTGTATTGGTGCAACTGTTGTTGATGGCGATTGCCCGTGTGGCGATCGGCGTGTTTAACGGAACATTCAGACAGGCACTGGCATCATTGCGTGCATCGATCGCTGTGATATTTGATGCAAGGTACATCATTCGACGGCGTGCAGAGGTGCGTCCATATCGAAGAGTTCCAGCCGCCGAAATTCATGATCTGCAGAGTCGCGGTAGTGCTCGTCTATGGGCATTCATCCGTAGACGCAGATCGAAGGTTCAAGAGATTTCGGGCTTAACCACGGTAAATCTCTCGAATCCAAAATCTCGTGTGGTGGGTGTTACTGCATTGGTTGTATTCGCTCTGATCATCATTGGCAGCCGAGGATTAATTGGTAGAGGTGTCGCATCGGTCGGTGAATTCCTACCTATACGGAGTGCATCAGAATCACCGACAGTATTGATCTCTTCTGTGGTGAGTGGCTGGTGGCAGGCCGGTTTTGGTCAGGCGAGTGCAAACCCAACCGGCATTGTGTTGCTGGCGATCGCCGGTGTTGGCATGTTGGGACGACTCGGAGCATTGCAAGTACTTGCAGTAATTGGTGCATTGTTTGCTGGCTGCATTGGAATGTGGCAAGTCGCAAGAGGATTCTTTGGATCGCGAGCACGCATAGTTGGGCTTCTGGTGTACGCAGCAGTTCCGGTGCCTTACGCAGCAATTGCTCATGGTCGATTTGGAGTCTTGACGTGTTACGCGGCGTTGCCATGGATATTGCGCCTATTTGTGCGAGCCGGTCAGCGACCATCTGGTGTGCATAAAACCCAGATGTGGGCATTAACTGTTTTGTTCGGTGCGATAGTTTCAGCATTCACACCCGCGTTTCTGATACTCGTGCTGTTTGCGAGTGCAGCTTGGATGACAGCAGACCTATTGTCGCGCGTTCGATGGCAAGCCGTCGTAGCTGTGTTGCAGTTGATGTTCGTACTTATTGTCGGAACAGTTGTTCTCAATTTTCCATGGTCAAGTGGATTTATCGCCGCCGATTGGTGGCAACGAATAATAGGTGTGCAAGCAGTGCGTGCAGGCAATGTTGGGCTCGCAACTCTTGCTCGTATGGATAGTGGTGTTATTGCAATCTCGGTACTCACACTTGGGCTGTACATACCCGTCATCATCGGATTGCTTATTGTGCGTGGCGACAAGTTGGTGTGGGCTGCCCGCGCTGCGACGCTCGTGCTCTTTGCAATGGTTGCCATCGCGTTGGCTGATGCGGGCTTTCTGCATTTTGCACTGCCCGAATATGGAATTCTCTTTGTGATGGTGGCATGCGGTTTGTCCTTGGCGTCTGCAACTATGTCGAGTTTCGTTTTTGATGATCAAGCCGTGAGCACGTATCGATGGTGGAAACCACTTGCAAGCGTTGCACTTGTATCCATCGTGATCGGCAGTCTTCCTGCGGTCGCATTTTCGGCAAACGGTCGGTGGGGACAGCCAAAAGTTTCTCTTGCTCAACTGCTCACACAATTACCAACCGATCCAGCTTCAGGCGATTACAACGTTGTGTACGTGGGTCGTAGCGACGTATTGCCAATGCCGGCAATGCGTTTGAACGATCAAACCGCGTTCGCGATTGCCGATGATGGCGAACTGACAATGCGAGATCACTGGTTGGCTCCGACAAATGCACTCACAGATTCGGTTGCGCAGGCTCTGGATGCTGCGATCACACAGCAGACTGTTCGAGCTGGTCGCTTGCTCTCAAGTCTCGCCGTTCGTTATCTCGTGGTGCCAATTATTGATGGTGCAGTTTCTACTAACGAGCAACCGCTAGATGTACCACCCGGGTTGCTTGAAGGGTTGTCGCTACAGCTCGATTTTCGTCGCGTATATACGGCAAATGATTTGGTGATTTTTGAGAACATGGCCTACACGCCTTCGTTGACCAAACTGGATGAGGCGTCTGCGGTGTTGAGTCAGCAGGCGGGTACTGATGCTCTGTTGTCATCACAGTTGCATGTCACGCAGGTCGTGCCACGTGTGCGCGACATTGACAGCACTCCAACACCGATAGAAGTGGGAACCATTCATCTTGCTGTTCCTTTTAGTGAACGCTTGGTGCTGCACGTAGACGGCTCTGATGTGATTCCGCGAGTCGCATTCGGCGGTACAACAGCATTTGATTCTCCTGCGGCTGGAACCGCAACCCTTGACTTCAGGACCCCGTGGACTCATATTCTGCTTCTCTTGGCGCAACTGGTGTTGTGGGTCGCGGTGATTTCAACAACATTTGACTTGAGGCGAGTGAAGTCTCGATTCGGTGTACGGCGCAATCAACCCGTAGTACTTAGTGGACAAGAGGATGCATTGCTTTCCTTCACTCAAGCAGAAAGTATCGGCTCGCAGTGAAACTCGGAACCAATTTTTTCAAATCCGAAACGCCTTCGCACATGACGGTACGTCAGGTAATCATGGTTGTTGCGGTACTGGCTGCATGCTTGGCGCTGGTCGTTGTCGACAATGGCGCAAACAGTGACACAAACAGTGATGTCGGGATTGATAGTGGAATCAACAGCGCAGAAGTTTTGGCGCTGGCACCGATGCCATACATTTCTGCCACAGACGCGATAACGACCAATTGGTTTTGTCCAGGCGTGCCAGCAAATGACGACACCATCTCGAGCAACTTGGTCATTTCAAATGCTTCAGAGACAGATATTTCGGCAACGGTGACCCTTCTGAGCACCGATCAGGCACCAGTCGTCAGTGCAGTTTCAATTCCCGCACGTTCACATATCAGTCTCGATGCTCGTGGTGGTCTTAGTGCTCGGTTTGTCAGCGCGGTTGTAGAGATCATCGGCTCGCAGGGTTCAGTGGAACAGATTGTCAGACATCCTGCGGGTGATGCAGTTGTGCTGTGTGCCAATCAACCCGAGACCGATTGGTATTTTGCGGATGGTTTTACTGGTGCTGACTCGATTGAACAGATCGTGATGACAAATCCGTACGTGGATGCAACCGTTGTCGACATCACTTTTGTCACGGCTGATGCAGAGCGCAGTCCCGAGCAATTGCAGGGCTTTGTGTTGCCAGCAAACTCTGTAGTGGCACTGTCAATGGATGAGCAAGGTGCACGCAACGAACCGATATTGGCTGTGTCAATACATGCGTCTTCTGGTCGTTTGGTGGCCGGCCGAGCACAACATTATTTAGGTCAAGGTCGCCTTGGTTATTCGATGAGCCTCGGAGCTTCAGCCATGAGCACGCAGTGGTGGTTTAGTGATGGTGAGAAGTTCGCTGGCAATACCGAGAATCTTGTGATCTACAACCCAAGCAGTCGTGATCGTTCGCTCAGCATTGTGTTTGTGAACGGAAGTGATTCGGCAAACAGCATTGACCCGCTCCTCATCACGGCCCCCGCACATCGCGTTATCACTGTGGACACTGGCGCAATACTGAATTTGCCTGTTGGTAGGTACGGAATCATTGTGTCGACAAATGACCAAGACTTGGGCGATTCGCTTGGCGTTGTTGTTGAGCAGGTCATCAATCGTCGCGATAGCAACACGGTAGGAACGTCAGTTGTTTTGGGGGCGCCGCTCAATTCGGGATCAACCATGTGGAGCGCACCAAGCGGTGTCACGGCCAGCGAAGATGCGCTACAGATTATGAACACAACTTCGCAGGAAGCCACCGTGAGTGTGCTGCAAATTGGGCCGGCCGGTGCTGTTGTTTTGGGCGGACTAGAAGCTCTCGTGCTGCCAGCCGGTGGAGTGTTGTCGATTGGGGTTCCTCCAGGACTTCCTGACGCTCAGATTATTGTGCAATCAACAACAACAGTTGTTGTGCAGCGTCTGCTGTTGCGAGGGCATGGGCTATTTGGTCGAAGCACCGTTCTCGCGCTTCCTCACTTGCCTTCACCTCAACTTGTTGAGTCTGCACCGTGATCCGATTTGTGATTGTTGGTGCAGTGGTCGTGGTTGCATTGCTGACCAATTTGTGGCAGCGCAAGAGACACGTTGATGCTCCGACTCAAGGGACAGGTGAGGTTCCTTCCCAAATTGACAGAGCAGATTTTGCACGACCCGATGCACCGTGGCTGGTTTTGGCTTTCACTTCAGCAACTTGCCAGACATGTTCTGACATTGAGCGCAAAGTTCGAGTGCTCGAAACAAACAGCGTGGCAATTCAAATTTTGGAATACACAGCAGAACGAGAATTGCATTCGCGCTACAAAATTGATGCAGTTCCTACCGTGTTGATGGCAGATTCAAGTGGAGTAGTGCAGGCAAATTTTTTAGGACCAGTATCGGCTACTGATCTATGGGCAGCGTTGGCGAGGGTGCGCGACTCAGTCGTGTAATTGCGTTGGCGAATCGTGTGACGTTTCGCCTTCGGTACGACGTGTTGGTTGACCGAGACCTTGCTGGACCAATCGAGAAACCATTGCACCATCAATAGTCTCGTTGTCTAGCAACGACTGAGCGACAAGGTCAAGACCTGCACGATGCTTTTCGAGCATCACGCGTGCACGTTTTTCTTGTTCAAGCAAAATGCGACCAATCTCTTCGTCGATCTTGCGCGCAGTCTCATCCGAATACTCGCGTCCGCTTGTCATCAAATCTTCGCCGAGGAAAACTTGTTGCTGACCCGACCAAGCCATTGGGCCAACTGCATCGCTCATGCCCCATTCGCGCACCATTCGGCGTGCGATGCCAGTGGCCTGCTCGAGATCGTTTGCTGCTCCGCTATTGAGTGAACCAAACACCATCATTTCGGCAACTCGGCCACCCATTGCTTTGCAGATCACATCTTCAAAGAATTCGCGTGAATAAGTGTGTCGTTCTGCTGGCAGCGTCCACGTGACACCAAGTGCCATACCGCGGGGGAGAATTGTCACTTTGTGCAGTGGATCACTGTGCGGCAACACGGTTGCAAGAACTGCGTGACCACCTTCGTGGTATGCGGTGGCGCGTTTCTCTTCAGCGTTCAACACAAGACTTTCGCGGCTTGCGCCCAGTACAACTCGGTCGCGTGCATTTTCGAAGTCGATGCGCTCAATGTGGGTTGAGCCTCGGCGCACTGCAAAAAGCGCAGCTTCGTTGACCAAGTTGGCCAAGTCGGCACCGCTCATTCCAGGAGTTGCTTTGGCCATCGTGTCGAGATCGACATCTTGACCCATGCGTTTGCCAATGGAGTGCACTTTAAGAATGGCAAGTCGTTCATCAGATTCTGGCAATGGCACGATGATCTGGCGATCGAAGCGACCTGGGCGCAACAGTGCGGCGTCCAGAATGTCTGGGCGGTTTGTTGCCGCCAAGACGACGATGCCTTCAGTTGCCTCAAAGCCATCCATTTCGGCAAGCATCTGGTTGAGAGTTTGTTCACGTTCATCGTGTCCGCCACCCAAACCTGCGCCGCGCTTGCGACCAATTGAATCAATTTCGTCGACAAAAATAATTGCTCGACCCATTTTTGCTGCTTGCTGGAAGAGGTCGCGCACACGGCTTGCGCCGACGCCAACGAACATCTCCATAAAGTCAGAACCAGTGACTGACAAGAAGCCAACTCCGGCTTCGCCTGCGACCGCACGAGCAAACAGGGTCTTACCAGTGCCCGGAGGACCAACGAGCAGAATTCCTTTTGGAACGCGTGCACCGATTTCTTTGAAGCGTTCTGGCGTGCGCAAGAAGTCAACAACTTCTTTGATCTCTTGCTTGACACCTTCGTAACCCGCAACATCGGCAAACGTGGTGACTGGTTTGTCGGCATTGAAATTCTTGGCACGACTTCGACCAATTGACATGATGCTTCCGGCTTGACCCATTGCGCGGCGTTGCATCCAAATGAAAAAGCCCATGATGAGCAAGAAGGGCAGCAGGATTGGAATCAAGCTCGTGAAAAAGTTGCCCTGCGGCGTTGAATAGTCGTAGTCAACATTCTTTGACTTGAGCAATTGCTCGTCAGCATCAGAGAGAGTGACCGCTCCGGTAGTAGTGAAGGTGTCACCACTTGCCAGCTTGCCGCTGATGGTGTTGGAAAGGTTGTTGATTTTGACGGAAGTGACCTGACCATTGGACACTGCTTCAAGAAACTGGGTGTAGGTGAACTTCGTTGCAGTAGTAGTAGGAATGAAACGCGGACCGATTACGAGTGCTGCTGCAACTGCGATGAGCGCCCACACAGCCCACCTCGGCATCGATGGTCGTTCTTTCCCCGATGGAGTAATGCCGGGTTTTTGTGACTTGCCGGGCATGCCTTTACGAGACTGGCGTTGTTGACGTGGATTCTTGGATTGAGACGGTTTCGATGGTGGAGGAGGGGGTGGCAATTTGCTCATGAGGCAATGATACGGGCACATGTAGCACTGTTGAACAGTCCCCCAAATTGCGTATCTGCACGATTATTGTGGGCACATGGCTCGACACTGTTCACGTTCTACATGTTCGCAATCGGCTGTAGTAACGCTGACATATCAATATGGGCGAGCATTGGTGTGGCTTGATGATCTCGCATTTGATCGCGACCCACATGCCTATGACCTGTGTCTCCGTCACTCGCAGCGATTTGTGGTGCCAACAGGTTGGCGTCTTGAAGACCGCCGTGACCGTTTCACCATGGTGATACCAAATCGCTTAGCGGGATGACTCAGGCACCTTGGCCGCCGCCAAGCGTTGAACACAAACCTAAACGCTCGCTACTTTCGATACTTCTTTTGTGGGTTGGTTGCTACTTAGTAGCTGTACTACTCAGCATCGTGGTGACGTCAAGTGCGGTGAGTGGCAGTGATAACAAAGCAACCGATAACCCGACCACATTGGTCTTGGCGCTCTCGGCACTTGGGTTGTGGTTGCCCTTTATATTCATGTTGCGTTGGGTGGCTCGTCGAGCGGGCACCGATTTGCGTACATACTTTGGGCTGAGGTTTACAAAAATTGATTTGTGGGGAATACCGCTGGGAGTTTTTTCGCAGGTCGTATTAATGAATGTAGTTAATTGGCCACTGAACAAGTGGTGGCCCGACACGTTTAACCCACAACGAGTCGAAACTCGTGCGCGTGACATGGTCGATACAGCACATGGTGCATGGTTCATCGTGCTGTTCGTCGTAGTTGTAATTGGTGCGCCACTTGTGGAAGAGCTGATCTATCGCGGTTTTATTCAGGGCGGATTACAAACTCGGATTGGTTCAACTTGGGCGTTGATGATTACCGCGGCGTGGTTCACTCTTGTGCACATGGAGCCAATCGAATTTCCTGGACTCTTTGCTTTCGCCATCGTGCTTGGGTTGTGTTACCGGCGAACTCAACGTTTGGGTCTCTCGGTAATCACTCACTTGGCCTTTAATGCAACGGGATTGTTGCTCGTAGCCCTCTCTTAAGATGAGTGCAGTATGAACCACGATGACATGAGCGAACGCTCGACCATGTTGCGACGTTGGTCAAATCAATTTGAATTGAATGCTGATTACTGGAAACGACTTTCAACAATCATCGTGGTGGGCGGCGTCACGATCTTTCTCTTGCTCACATTGCATCCAGATCTTATTTTGCGCAACAACACTCCAACTGGTGGCGACATGGGTGCGCACGTTTGGGGTCCTGCATTTTTGCGCGATCACTTACTGAATCACTTTCGCTTAGCAGGGTGGAGCATGGACTGGTACGCGGGGTTGCCTGTGTATCGCTATTACATGGTGATTCCCGCACTGTTTATTGTCGTGATCAATTTTGTATTGCCGTATGGCGTTGCGATCAAGATTGCGGCCGTAGTCGGAATTTTGACATTGCCGTACTGCACTTGGCTGTTTGGGAAATATGCCAGATTCGCATATCCGATCCCCGAGATGTTGGCGATAGCTGCGACAATTTTTTTATACGACGAAAGTTTTACGATCTACGGCGGAAACATTGCCTCAACTATGGCTGGCGAGTTTTCGTTTTCGATTGCGCTCTCACTCAGCATCCTTGGTTTCGCGCTGGTGGCTCGCGGCCTTGAAACCGGAAAGTATTTGGCTGCTGGATCAATTGTTGTTGCGCTGTCAGCACTGAGTCACGGCATTGTTTTGTTGTTTGTATTTGGCGGTGTGGCACTGATGTTGCTGTTTTGGATCGAGCCAAAAATAAACGGAATCAGGGACAACGCAGCAGTTGTTTTTGGCTTCAAGGTCATTGGTTTTGCGGTACTTCTGTCGGCATTTTGGGTGATTCCATTTGTTACAAGCCATTCATACATGACCGATATGAAATACGAGCCACGACCAAGTGGTTCAAGTGATTCATTTTGGAGCATGTACTTTCCGCTGAACCCACTGTGGGACATCGTCATCATGTCGCTTGCCTTAGTCGGAGCTGCAAGTCAATTCATTCGTCGCCAGAAGATTGGTATGTGGCTGAGTGTCTACTGCGCGATACTCGCCGCAGGGGTGTATTTCGCTCGAGGTGGTTTACCGGTGATCGGTTTGCTGTGGAACCCACGGATTCTGCCTTTCTTTTATTTGTTGCGCTACTTTCTCTTTGCAATCGGCGTTTACGAGGTTGTCGTGTTTGTGGCACGTGTCCTTTCGTTTGAGCGAGTAGCGCGACAGGCTCAGTCGCAGAGACAAGAAAATGAGACATTGCAGATCGCTCAGATCTCTTCGTCTCGTACCAAAAACTCATTCAACTTGGGCGTATTGACAACATTTGCTGTTGTCACATTTTTGATTATCGGATTTCGCTTTCAAGAATTGCCATTTGGGAGCGTGCAGACCAATGCCGCTGGTAAATCTGAATATGTTTGGGGTCCAATTCGCGGAGCGTCATCGCATGATGGCTTCGTTGATGGCTGGGCCCGCTGGAACTTCACTGGATACGAGGGCAAGTCGGCCTATGGCGAGTATCACGATGTTGTAACGACGATGAAGTCGTTGGGCGCAGATCCTTCTCAGGGCTGTGGCAGGGCCGTGTGGGAAAACAATGGCGAACTCAATAAGTATGGGACAACAATGGGGCTCATGCTTCTGCCGTTTTGGACAGACGGATGCATCAGTTCGATGGAAGGTTTGTTTTTTGAGGCTGCGGGCACAACCCCGTATCACTTCATCACTGCAGCGGCGATGTCGAAGCAGAGCAGTAACCCGGTGCGCGAGTTGCGGTACGACAATAACGATGCGGCAAAGGGCGTTGCCTACATGCGTGCGCT
>WLPO01000011.1 GCA_009698745.1 Actinomycetota bacterium | reverse complement strand
GGATCAACTCTGCAAGATGCAGTCAAGTTTGCACATCAGTCATTGAGTGTTGGCGATTCGCTCATTAACGCTTCAGATCTAGAAGTTGCAGTGCTCTCACGCAACAATTCACGTCGATGCTTCACGAGGCTCAGCGACTCTTTAATCGCACAATATTTGGTATAACTGCTCATTGTCATGGATAAGCGCATCTTCGGCGTCGAAACCGAATATGGCGTTACTTGCACGCTCCGTGGGCAACGTCGCCTCAGCCCGGATGAAGTTGCTCGGTATCTATTTCGCCGAGTCGTCTCGTGGGGAAGAAGTTCAAATGTTTTTCTCGAGAATGGCGCCAGACTTTATTTAGATGTCGGATCTCACCCCGAATACGCGACCCCCGAGTGCGACTCAATTTATGACTGCACTGTGCATGACAAAGCAGGAGAACGAAAACTTGAAGAGTTACTGATTGGCGCGGAACAACGACTGAAAGAAGAAGGTATTCGCGGGACGATCTATCTTTTCAAAAACAATACTGATTCGGCAGGTAATTCTTATGGCTGCCACGAAAATTACCTCACCAGCCGAAATGCAGAACCAGACAAATACCAGCAGCATCTGATTCCATTTCTTATCTCGCGTCAAATTTTTACTGGCGCTGGACAAGTGCTTCAAACAGCTCGGGGTCCAATTTTTAGCATTGCTCAGCGCGCAGAACACATCTGGGAGTCAATGAGTTCTGCGACAACGCGTAGTCGTCCGATCATTAACACACGAGACGAACCACATGCAGACGCCGAGATATATCGTCGACTGCACGTCATCGTTGGTGATTCAAACATGAGTGAATACACAACCTTTGTGAAACTAGGCAGTACTGCTTGCATGCTGAGAATGATCGAGGCTAATGATCATTCATTGCGAGATTTGACTCTTGAAAACCCAGTGCGAGCAATTAGAGATTTCAGCCACGATATTACGTGTCGGAAAAAAGTCAGACTTGAGAGCGGTCGTGAACTTTCAGCCCTAGACATTCAACGCGAGTATCTCAATAGTGCACTCAAGTTTGCCGATACACACGGCTTCACCGAACAAGAAATGAAAGCCTTAGAGATGTGGGAACATTGCGTCTCAACAATTGAAAATGATCCATTAAAACTGGGCACAGAAGTTGATTGGGTAATTAAGCACAATTTAATTGAAACCTTTAGGTCTAAGCATGGCCTTGCGCTCGATGATGCGCGAGTACAAACGCTGGACTTGCAATACCACGACATTCGGCAAGATCGGGGAGTGTTTTACCGGATGCAGTCCAGATCGATGGTTGACCGCATTTGTAAAGAGGAAGACATCACAGCAGCTATGGAAACAGCACCTCAGACCACACGGGCAAAGCTGCGTTCGGAGTTCATTACAGCAGCAAAGGCAAAGAAGCGCGACTACACAGTCGATTGGGTGCACCTCAAGATCAATGATCAAGCACAGAAAACAGTTCTTTGCAAAGATCCCTTCGTGTTCACAGACGAACGCGTTGACAAACTCATCGCATCGCTCTAGCGGCTGTTCACTGCGGCTACCGTTACAGGCTGATGAATTCTGAGCAGACACCCGAATTTACTACTGCCGGTAAAGGGGCTCACATCGTTCGCGAATGGGTCACTGTGTTGGTGGTCGCTTTGGTCATCGCTATCACCGTACGTTCACTTATTTTGCAGCAGTTTTACATTTCTGGACCAAGCATGGAATCTACGATGTTTCAAGATAATCGTGTTCTTGTGAACAAGCTTTCGTACCGATTGCATGACATACACAGAGGTGACGTTGTGGTGTTTGACAGAGTGACAGTTGATGGTCAAGTCGTTCAACACGATGATTTAATCAAGCGTGTTATCGCCCTGGGAGGCGAGACGATTGCCATTCGGGACTGCAAAGTTTTTATCGATGGCAAACCATTGGACGAGCCTTACCTGAATGACTACGACCTTGCTCAATCCGCTGCGGAAGATCGTTGTCGCGTTCCGGTGATGGAAGACACGATGGTCCCAGATAGCCAACTGTTTGTGATGGGTGACAACCGTCCCCAGTCGTTCGATAGCCGAATGTTCGGGCCGATAGAACAAAATCTTGTGGTTGGCCGAGCATTTGTGATTATTTGGCCCTTCGGAGCAGCAAAGTTTCTTTAATTCTGTTTGCTGGCGACCTCGACCATGCGGTCTGGCCAATCACTAAACACACCGTCCAATCCCATGCGGATGCCATTTTCGATTATCGCATCATGTTGCATGTCCCAACCAAAGCTGACAATGTTGAATCGATGAAAGAGAGCGACAAGGCCACCGTTCCAATCCGTGTAGTGCATGTTGAACGCCTCGATGCCATTTGCGGCAAGAGTTGCCGCGCGTCTCTCTGGCCCCTCCTTGATCTTGGCAAGTCGAGTTGAATCCACAAGTTTGCAATTCGCAACAGACTTGCGCTGATTAATCAGAGTTTCGCTGCTCGGATGACAGAGCCAGAGCCGATCGAGCAGAGAAGGATCAATATTTGCAACTGTTCGTTCTATTGTCCGAAAAACCGCTACGTCCTTTACGTCCAAGCTGAGTTGGTACTGGGTTCCACAGTGCTGCAGCAATTGTTCAAGGCTCGGAATGTGGGCAGGCAACTCTGAACTGTTCAATTCCGAAATCGGTTTTGATCTCAGGCGAGACTTCACTACACCGTCATGGTCAAGCACCAAAACACCATCATGTGTCACCCAAACATCACTTTCCAAACCGTTTACACCCAACTTCAGTGCGAGCGCGAATGCATCCAGCGTGTTCTCAGGGGCATAGGCGCTTGCTCCACGATGGGCGAAAAGTATCGGCGTTTTCAGGAGCGATGGAAGCCGTTGTTGCACATATCAATGATATGGCAAAGTATGAACAGGCTTTAGACTGTTGAAATGTTCAATTTCTCGGGAAGCGAGATATTTTTTTTGTTGATTGTTGGGCTCGTTGTGCTCGGTCCAGAAAAGCTTCCCCCAGTGTTGCGCAAAATGGGTCAGTTATATGGTCAGTTCAAACGCATGACAGGTGACGCACAGTCCGAATTTAGGGGAGCCTTTGCTGAACCTATTCGCGATATGCAAAAGGCAGCGAACGAATACAAGACAGTCTTCACCGATGCATCAAAACAGGTTGAAGGTGAGTACGTACAAACAACAGCAGTTTTTAAAAATGCAGCCGTACAAGAACAGCGAGAGACAGCCATTGAACCGGTGTTCATTCCTTACGAGGCTGCTCCGAGCACTGCTGAAGAATTAAGCCTTGAACCAACGATTATTGAGTACGACATAAAAGAGGGTCAGTAGTGGCTTGGCGTTTTTCGAAATCCTCTGGCAATGGCGCGGAGCCGATGTCGATCATGGCACATCTCTCAGAGTTGCGCATGCGGATCATTCGCTCGTGTCTGTCTATTGCTATCGGCGCTGCTTTTATTCTCATTTTTTATGATCAGGTGCTACATTTTCTTACGCAGCCATACAGGAATATCTGTGCTGCTCGACCGGACTTTAACTGTGACGGTTCGTTGTACGCGTTAGGTCCAATTGAAGGACTCGCATCACGAATGCGTATTGCCGGATATGGCGGCATCATTATTTCAATACCAATTATTCTTTGGCAGCTTTGGAGATTCATATCACCGGCAATGAATGCCAAAGAAAAGAAGTACGCCATACCGTTTGCAGTTTCTTCATTTTTTTTATTTTTGTTTGGAGGTGCACTCGCATTTTGGACGCTCGATAAGGCGCTTGAATTTCTTATTTCGTGGTCGGGTGCGGACGTCAATCAGACCTATCAAATCGCCAAATACATCAGTCTTGTTGCTCTGATGGTGCTCGCATTCGGTTTTGGATTTCTTCTTCCAGTGATAGTCGTATTTCTACAGTTGGTTGGTGCAGTTACCCCACAGCAACTGCGAAAACAGTGGCGAATAGCAATCATGATCGTGTTTGTGATTGCAGCCGTCATTACCCCCAGTGGAGACCCGATCAGCATGCTCGCGTTAGCAGTCCCTATGACTGTTCTTTATGTACTAGCAGTAGTAATTGGCTTTGTTGCGCAACGCCGTAAACGAAAGAACACGCAAGACGACGACATAGCCAGCTCATAACCTATGTCAGACCCTGATGCCAACAAGTTGACAGCAAGATACGACTTTGCTCTCGATAAGTTCCAAATCGATGCGATAGCAAGTATTAATGACGGTCTGAATGTTTTGGTGGCGGCCCCAACAGGTTCGGGCAAGACAGTGGTCGCCGAGTACGCCGTCGCTAGAGCCCACAGGGCAGGATTGAGATCGTTTTACACCGCCCCCATCAAGGCACTTTCGAATCAAAAGTTTGTAGAGCTCAGCACTTTTTATGGTGAATCTCAGGTTGGTCTCCTGACAGGCGACAACAGCATCAATCCGAACGCGCCGATAGTTGTGATGACAACGGAAGTTCTACGGAACATGATTTATGCGCGCTCTCAAGCACTTGAATCATTGGGGGTCGTCGTACTAGATGAGGTGCATTTTCTCCAAGATGCATATCGTGGTCCTGTCTGGGAAGAAATCATTATTCACCTTGAGCCAACTGTGCAGCTTGTTTGTCTCTCGGCCACCGTCTCAAACGCGACGGAGTTGTGCGATTGGCTCACAACCGTTCGCGGTCCGACTACGCCAATAGTTGAAACCAAGCGTCCAATTGAACTCACGAATCACTATTTAATAGGAGACAAGTCATCAAACTCGGTCAAATCTTTTGACGTGTTGGTTGATGGTCGCGCAAATCCTGAAGTATTGCGATTTGAGCAAACCAAGTCGAATACGCCCGTACGACATGGTGGGCGCCCGCAATCAAAAAAATACGGCGGATCTCAAAGATTGTTTGCGCCTCAGCGGTCCGACATCATCAAGGAACTCGCATCATCAGACCTCTTGCCTGCAATTTTTTTTATTTTTAGCCGTAATCAATGTGATGAGGCAGCGAAGTCCTGTCTGAAAATGGGAATTTCACTGACGACTGCCGCAGAAAAGAAGGAAATTGTTGCTATTGCGCACGAACGATTGGCAAATTTCAGCGATGACGATCTTGCTGCACTTGAATTCACGCAGTTCGTCAAGCAACTTGAAGCGGGAATCGGGTCTCATCACGCTGGAATTGTGCCAACTTTCAAGGAAATCGTTGAAACCTGCTTCGCTCGTGGTCTAGTCAAAGTCGTTTTCGCAACCGAGACACTTGCGGTTGGCATCAATATGCCCGCTCGTGCTGTTGTTCTCGACAAAATCACAAAATTCAATGGTGAGAATCATCAGATGTTGAAACCTTCCGACTATGCACAGTTAACAGGACGTGCGGGTAGGAGAGGATTGGACGATATCGGACACGCACTGGTCGTCTGGAGCCCTTTCGTGACCTTTGATCAGGTCGCAGCATTGGTTGCAAGCAGATCATTTGTGCTCAATTCGGCTTTCCGACCTACCTACAACATGGCGGCCAATCTCATTCGTTCCACATCTCAAGTACAAGCAAGGCACCTTCTCAACCTTTCGTTTGCACAATTTCAATCGGGCAAGGATGTTGTAGAAATCCAGGCGCGCATCCAACGCAGAAGCAAAGAACGAGATCGCTTAATGTTGCAAGCCGAGAGCCCTTTTGGTGATATTGAGGAGTATCGACTCCGTAAATCTGCCAAGGCACAACCTTCCGAGATCGACAATTCACTGAGCGAATTACGGCCAGGAGACGTCATTGAAGCTGGCAGTATTTCGCGCACAGAGCGCATGGTTGTGCTTACCGTTGCCCAACGAAGTGATGGCACAAAGATTACGGCACTATCCCGTTCGCGATCTGTTCAAACGTTTTCCGTGCGCGATTTTGCTCAGCCGGTTCTGCCTCTCGGATATGTCAAATTGCCATCACCTTTCGCTCCGAATAACAACAAGTTCCTCAAAGAAGCCTCTTCGCGCTTAGCCACAGCAAAAATCAAACAGTCTTCACGAATCAAGCAAACTTCAAAATCGCAGCAAGCCGACCATCCAGTTGTCAGTGATCCAGATCTTAAATTTCGACTGATAGCCGCCGAGTCAGCAGAGCGAATTGATCGCGAACTCGAACAACTTGAAAAACGAGTTTCTAACAGCACTCAATCGGTCAGCAACAAATTTGACGAGTTGGTCAAGTTGCTCACCGAGTGGGGTTTTGTGGATGAGTGGTCATTGACGTCACGCGGCCAAATGCTCTCGCATATTTTTCATGAGTCAGATTTATTGATTGCTAATTGCGTATCTGAGGGCATCTTTGATGGATTAAGCGCGCCGAACATGGCTGCCTTGGCGAGTGTGTTTGTTTTCCAAGCTCGCGGGGGAGAAGATGCGATTACCGGGCATTTTCCAAATAACGAATTGAAAGTGCGTTGGAAAAGCTTAGCAAAGCTGAGCCAAAAACTTGCAACTGCCGAGACCAACCACGGACTCGTTGTGCATCGTGGACCTGAGGCTGGTTTTATGGGTGCTGCACTCGACTGGGCGAGCGGCACACCACTTGTAGACGTACTCGAAGAAGACGAGCTCACTGCTGGTGATTTTGTAAGAACAATTAAGCAACTGATCGATTTGCTTCGTCAGCTATCGATTGTGTTGTTTGAGGAAAGCGATCGAAATGCTGCGAGTGCAGCGGCCGAAATGTGCTTCCGTGGTGTTGTGGCCGCATCAAGTTCGGTTGGACGAATTGCGTCATGACGATACGCAAACTCGTCACATATGGCACTTCGGCGCCGCGACCTTCTGATCTGATTGTTTTTGGAAGCGATCGTGAAATCGCACGTCACTACGAATCCGGGAATAGTTCCAAACCATGCACGGTGACACGGGGAAGCATTGCTCAATCCCTAGGGATACGAAGTCAACATGCACACGTCAGCACCCATTCTGATCCGCAAATGACGAAAGTGGAGATCGATTTGTTGCAAATTGAATATCGCACCGAGCGACCGAAAGATCCAGTTTTGCACCTCGTCGTTGCTGGATCGCTCTCAATCCAACATCGCTCACCACTTTCTACATTTTTGATTCTTTCAAATAGTGGAATCTTTCGCGGAAGAGACATGTTGCCTCGAGCGCATCCCAATGATGGTTTTGTAGACGTGCTCGCTATCGATCGCAACATCAACATCAGACAACGTGCGCTTGCCTGGCATCGGTCCAAAACCGGTTCGCACCTTCCGCATCCACAGCTTCGCGTCAGTCGCGCGGTTGAGCACCAATGGTCGGGGCGTCCTTCCAACATGATCGCCGATGGAGTCTTAATTAGAGATGTGGCGTGGCTCAAATGCACAGTACTTGCCGATGCACTCAGCATTTACCTCTAGTCCCTTAATCCCATTCCGCGAGACTCAAAACTTCTAGGATTACCCGTCGTGACCGTCTACATCCCCGAAGTATTCACTGAAGCCGAAGCCGAGATTTTGGTGCGCTATTTCACCAACCTGGACGGACCAGTCTTCGCATTGGTCAATCTCCCCGAGGTTGTCAAGGGCGCTTTGTTCGCTCGTTACAGTCGCAGCCCCAAAAGTCTCCGTCGTTTGTTTCTTGACGAGTTCGTGAGCGATCTCGATCTCACTGGGGACCAAGGAGTTGATGCGAGAGCAGGTCTTTCTCATGCCGAAGGTTTGTACGAGAAGATCTTTGTTGAATATGGGGATGATTCGGTTGCACAACTAGGCGGCGTTCACTTAGCTTGCGAACAAGCCTCAAACCTCCTGACGAAGATCCTTGAGTGGGGTCGCTTGATGAGTTACCTCGAGCAAAGTACGCGGTACATCAACTATGACAATCGACTTGGTGGGCGCTATCGCTACTTCAGGGATCCGGAGATTCTGAATGGTCCATTCGGTACTCGTTATGTCGGCGACATGGATCGCATGTTTGACACCTACAGCAGTTTGGTTACATCAGTAACAGATCATGTTCGTTCCACAATTCCTCGCTCTATCAACGATTCAGATTTTGTATATCGTCAAGCCACGCGGGCCAAGGCATTGGATGCTGTTCGAGGAATACTTCCTGCATCAGCGCTTTCGAACGTAGGCGTATACGGAACAGGTCAGTCATATGAATCGATGCTCCTCCGAATGCGTTCGCATCCGCTACCAGAGGCGCGTCATTACGCAGACCTGATGCTCGTTGAACTTCGTAAAGTAATTCCGAGTTTCTTGCGTCGTGTTGATGTTCCCGAACGCGGCGGTCGCTGGAGTGCCTATCTCGGCGAGAACCGGGAGAACACAAGCCAACTAGTTGACGACATGTTCGGTGCTCTTGAACCCGAGCAAGTACCTGAAGTTGTATTAGTAGATTTTGATCCAGACGGTGAGAATAAACTTCTTGCAGCAATTTGCTATGCGCATTCTCACTTGCCTGAGTCGCAATTGTTGAAGCGTGTCGAGAATCTTGATCAGTCCGAAAAGGTCAAGCTCATCGCCGCATATGTCGGAGACCGTGAAAACCGACGCCACCGACCTGGCAGAGCATTTGAACGAATTGATTATCGCTTTGACGTGCTCGGTGACTATGGGGCATTCCGCGACCTGCAACGGCACCGACTTCTCACGATTGAATGGCAGCGATTAACCCCACATCACGGATACGTCATGCCTGAACTCGTGGCTGAAGCTGGGGTGGGAGAGCAGTTCGAAGAGGCCATGGCTCGCTCAAGCGCGCTCTATGACTCATTGTTACCCGATTACCCCGAGCAGGCGCCATACGCGGTTTCTATGGCTTACAGGCTTCGATACACCATGCAATTCAATGCTCGGGAAGCCATGCACATGCTGGAGTTGCGTTCAGCGCCCCAGGGACATCCTGCATACCGACGAGTTGCCCTCGAAATGCACCGTTTGATTGCAGAACAGGCTGGACACACAGCAATTGCTGCTGCCATGTCCCATATGACCATGGTTGCACCAGATCTTGAACGGCTCGATTCTGAGCGTAAATCTGAGTCGAGGAGACAAAAGACCTAATTCGTTGTTTTTGTACTGAATTGGGCTATTGTTCGCGCGACAAGTGAAAGGGATAATGAATGTCAGACGACGAAATCATTGATGCAGAAGACCTAGATCCAGCGATGCTGATCGAGGTAGATCCAGATGCCGAAGTTCTTGATGCCGATTCAATTGGCCTCGAGGGTGACGAAGATGCATTCGGACTTACCGACGATCTTGCTGACGATCTAGCTGTAATCGATGAATCTGAAGATCCTGATGCTATTCCTGTAGCCGCGGACACTGTTGCCAAAAAGGCAGGCGACGATGACGATGACGATGACGATCTTCGCACCGAAGACGACGTTGAGGCAGACCTAGATTCCATTCTGAAAGAAAAGCTCACTGCGGCAGACGATACACCTCTTGACGATGAAGAAGAAGATGGTGTTGTCGTCGATGACAAAACTGACGGCATGGAGCGTCTGCAACCACGCAGACCAGATGAAACGCAATGTACTCAGTGCTTCTTACTCGTTCGCAATAGTGCACCCGGTTGTCCTGTCGAGGATGATGCATGTCCATTGTTCAAATAATCAGGCGTGTTGCAAGTCTCGGTCGTGATGTTGCACGCGACGCAGTAGACCACAACTCTGAATTTATTGAGCAAGTTGCAAAAAGAGTTGAAGAAGTCAAACAGCAGGAGATGCCAAAAATCAATCAAGAACTTCGCAATGCACGAGTCATAGGCGAGATGGCCATCAAGATGGGCACTCAGAGAGTGCAAAAAATGATGAGTGATTTTCAAGAAAACTCACAAGACGAAAAGCCAAACGAGCACTAACTATTGTGACGAGCAAAACGCCATTGTTTGCTGTTCGCAGTGCAACAGCGGCCGATGCGTCAACGCTGAGCGAACTCGAGCGTGAAGCACGAAATGAGATTGCTACGTTTCGTGGACATCAATCCCTTTTGAGGGAGGTCAAGTTCATTGACACGCTGTGGGGTTCTGCCATCGCTGAGAGTTCTTGTCTGGTGCTCGTTGCGGAAACTTCTGGCCAAGTCGTCGCATATGCAAAAGGGGATATCTCGACCACGGAAGGCACTTGCTCAGTGAGCCATATCTACGTCGATCCATTGGCGAGACAAATTGGCATCGGCGCTGGTCTGATTTCAGAGATCGCTCACATCGCGAAAGATCGTGGCTGCACAACGCTTGATGCACTTGCACTACCTGGAGATCGCAAAATGAAGAATCTTTATGAACGCGTTGGCATGCCAGCGCGACTGCTTATCGCTTCAAAAACTCTCTAGCGTCCTTGCCAAACTGGTGGACGCTTTTCGATAAAGGCCGTCAAGCCTTCCTTAGTGTCCTCCGATTGAAGAACTTTCCCAAATTCGGTATTGGTCATGTTGATGAGAGTTTCATCATTTTCGTATGCAGACGCCAGAACGATCTTGCGGGACGCCCACACAGCGAGTGGTGCAGCTAGGCAAACGCGTGATGCCAATTCGAATGCAGACTCCTCGGCTTTGCCTGGCTCAACTAAACGATTAACAAGTCCGAGCTCATAAGCGCGATCGGCCGACAGAGGCTGTCCGGTCAGAATTACTTCCATTGCATTTGCTTGCCCGATAGCGCGTGGAAGCCGAAATAGACCACCAGCACCAGCGATGAGATTACGCATCACTTCTGCAAGTCCAAATGCCGAACGTGTTGTTGCTACAACCATGTCTGCAGCAAGAACAATTTCGCAACCACCTGCTGTTGCAAGACCGTCGACTGCAGCAATAATTGGCTTTTTGCGCTGACGGTAAACGAATCCACCAAAACCGCCAAGTGCTGTATTGATTGAGCCTGCTTGACCAGAGTTGATTGCCTTGAGATCGGCACCCGCACAAAAAACTGGACGCTCTTGACCAGTCGTGTTGGCGCGCAAAATCCCGATAACGACATTGGGATCTTCTTCCATCTGGTTGATTGCCGCCTCTAAGCCCTGAGCGACGTCGCCGTTTATTGCGTTACGTGCCTCAGGACGATTGAGGGTAATGAGTGCGACTTTTCCCTGAACTTCATAGTTGACGACGTCTGACATATGTACAGACTATGAGATCAGGCCTACTCGGCGGAAGTCGGTGCGGAATCAGACGCGACTGGCTCGGCTGCAACAGGCTCAGTGGCTGCTGGCTCAATTACAACAGGCTCGGAAGCGGCTGGCTCAACGGCAGCAGTCGTCTTTGCGGCAGACGGAGCAGCAGCGGTTTTTGGCTTGACACGAACAGGACGTGTAGGACGCAACGGACGCGGGGCCGTGACGCCTGGCGAGACTTCGACACCAAAGAGTGCAGCAATCTGGGGGAGCAACGGAGAGAGGCGTTTTACCGTGGCGAGCAAAGCTTCAGAAGGCTGCTGCGGCATCGTTGTCAGCTTTACCTGACCACGAATTGGAGAGAACGCGAGTGCCTCCAACAGTGCAATCCAACGATCTGGCGCAGTCTCTGTAGTGAGACCAGCAGTTGCTGCCTGAGCAAGTTTGGCACCCAACTCAGAAGGAAATGGCTGACCGGCTTTTGGTGGTTCGCTCGTCATCTTAAGTGCGCGAACTGTGCGTCCAACTTTAAGTGCATCGACAATGTCTGAGAGCCACAAAGTCTGCGCGGCATCTTGTCGTTCTTTTAAAGCTGTCTTTAATTCTGCAGCGAGCGCACGGGTCGTTTCGTCGCGCATCACCATTGGATCTTCAGATGCAACAACTACTGACCGAAGATCGCGTAAGTCAAGAGTTGAGAGGTCAGATTTTGCAGCTTCGGCTTTGTCAAGCCAATCGGCAACACGTAACTTCGGCAAAAGATTTTGCGCCATCGAAATCAATCCATCGGATGGAACTTCTGGCTTGCCATCTTTGCGAAGTTGGTCGTTTTGAATCTTCACCGCATCGCGAACGGCCTTGATGCCGCCCTCTAACGCGCGCTCTGCCACGCCCCGTTGTTCAACAGGCAGTGTTTCAAGAACTGCAGTGCGATGTACATGCTTTGGCTTGAGTCGTTTCGCAGTCGGACGCTTCGGCATCTCAGGAGGTGCAGTGAAGTGCGGTCGCGAAGGACGCGTTGGTCGACCGGTCGTCCCGTCAGGACGAGTGGATGCTGCACGACGAGGAGCATTCGGATCACGTGGT
Source organism: Actinomycetota bacterium (assembly GCA_009698745.1). GTDB lineage: Bacteria > Actinomycetota > Acidimicrobiia > Acidimicrobiales > Ilumatobacteraceae > UBA3006. Next base: position 17,356 of record WLPO01000011.1, on the reverse strand, counting down.
GGGCGAGCCGGACGACTATCGCCATCACGCTTACCCTTGGCATCGCGTCCACCTTTGCGGTCAGATTTAGGTTTATCAGCGAGTTTCTGCGTGACCGGTGTGAATGTCTTTTCGCTTGCAAGCATTTCCAACAGATTTCCGCGTTGTCCTTTTTCGCGCATGTTGACAACTGACAAAACTGAAATACCGTCGATGTCGAAATCGGCCTCAACCTTGAGGACGTCGCCGGTCTTTGCGTTGGCTGACAACAACGAACCATTTACTACGCCTTTAGGAGATTTCGCTCCAGCGGCGCGCCAAGTCCAGGTTCCGTCTTGACGATTGCTGGTGAGTTCTATGTCGAGGCGGCGAGACATGGGGCTCTACGGTACAGCCATAACACCTAGTTCTCCAATGAGATACCCACGGAACTACCGTAGAAATTATGACAATTTACGCATACGGCGACCGAGTACCTGTGATTCATGAAAGTGCATTCGTACATCCAGACGCAGTGATCATTGGTTCAGTCACGATTGGTGCAGAGTCAACGATCTGGCCGGGGGCTGTATTGCGTGGTGATGATGGCGAGATCATCATCGGCGCACGAACCAGCATTCAAGACAACACAGTGATCCACACGATGCCTAATCAACCCACTGTTGTCGGCGACGACTGCGTAATTGGACACATCGTGCATCTCGAATCCTGCACAATTGCCAATTCGGCACAAGTTTCATCTGGCGCGATTGTGTTGCATCGAGCAGTTGTTGGCACTGGTGCAATAGTCGCGGCAAATGCCGTGGTGCTGAACGACACAATTGTTCCACCAGGTGCTTTGGCCGTTGGAAGTCCTGCAACCATCAAGGAAGGACGCGCTCGGTCTGTCGAAATTGAAATGGGCGCGATGATCTATGTAGCTAAAGGCAAAAAATTTCGAACAGAACTTCGCAAGATTTCTGATTGATGCTTACTGAAGTATTTGCAACAGCGGCGAGATATCAAGTTTCTCAAGCATTGGGAGGTACAGCCGTACAGCATCTTTGCGAAAGCGCGTACTGAGGTCTGACCGAAAAAATTTTGCGCCTTCGCGAATAACATAATTCAGAATAAAAAATTGATATGCGGACGGCAAGAATTCAATCTCTTCTTTGGTGAGTGGGTAAACAGCGTGATAGTTCTGCAAAAAAGTGATGAAGCGCGGCTCAGTCAACGTATGGGGCGAGTATGTGAATTGGGTTTTGTCTCCGGTATGTGATGCGGCGCGTGAGAGAAAATAGAAGTCCAACATGCGAGTGTCAATACGAAACCAGTCGTAATCCCAACGTGTGAAGAGTCGCTTATCGACACTGTCGATTTGGGTAACTGAAAAGTTTCCAAGATTCCAGTCGACCAAGATCGGTATCTTGTTCCATTCGTCAAAATGAATATCTTCAAGTTTCTGCAGAAAATCATGAGTAGACGTGCGCAGGTAGTCAATATCGCTTGAACGCAAGTCGAAATTACGAGGTGCGAATTCACTCGATAATTGTTCGAGTAGATGTATGGCATCGCCCTTAACGGAATTGGAGGTGGGTGGTAGGTGTGGCGATGCCTCTGCGCAAGCCATATGGAATGAAGCGATCTCTCGAGCAAGAAATCCGATGTCGTCTTGCGTGATAATGCGCGGCAATTGTGTGCCTCGCTCTACATCGTTGTAAAAAGCCGCCCAACAAGTTCCGTCATACCACGTATAGGCGCGCCCATCTTTCGGCAGCACCTGCGCAAGGAAACCTGACCAACGGGATTTCTGCAATGACTGCACAAGTTTGAACAACCGGTCATGGTCTTCTGCAAACAAGAAATACGAACCGTATGACGACACCTTGCCTACAACATGCGAACCATCATCGAGATGCAGACGAAATACGTGGTTGGTAGAAACATGCGCGCTGACTTCGACAATCTCAACAATTGCACGACTGTCCGTGTAGTCGGCCCATGCAAGGCGAACAATACGTTCCGCGTCAATCATCGCGGTAGTGAAATTGCTAAGAAATTACGAGCGGGAGAGTGAGCGCACGCCGATTGGAGCGATGAGTCGGTAACCCGCTGCGTGTCGCTCTTCTTCAGACTCTCCACCCCAGAAACCATACTCATGGTTCTCTCGGGCGAATGTTCGACAGGTTTCAAGCACAGGACACTCCATGCACACAGAACGAGCCATATCTTCTCGTCGTTCACGAGTTTGTGGACGCTCGGCAATGGCAGGGAAGAACACATTGGTGAGGCCCAAACAAGCGGCGCTCTCCATCCACTCATCGTCACTCTGAATCCGTTGTCCAAATTCGATTGCAGCCATCTTGCCCCCGCTGGTTGTTGACACTAGCGGGTAAGTAACTAACTGGTCAATTACCAAGATTGGATTCGAAAATCCAGTTCTACATCAGTCCATTAAGGATCGGAGACCTGAAACAAATGCTGAAATGTCAGATGAATCGACGTCCCATGCAGTCATCCATCGGAATTGGTGACGAGCTGCATCCCAGTCCCAAAAGAACGACCAGTCTTGAAGTGGTTTGCTGACAGCAGGATCGAGAACGGGGTACAGGCTGTTGACGGCCGGGGCAGTGGACAGTTGCAGCATCTCTATGTCACGTACTTGTTCAAACAGCGACCTAGCAGCGGAGTTGCTTGCGACGCCGAGTTCGATGAACAGGTCGTTTTCTAAAAGCGCAGAATATTGTGCGGAGATAAATCTCATTTTTGAATACAACTGTGTTGATTGTTTGCGAACATACAGGGACCTCTTAGCGAGATCAGTGTTGAAGAAAATTACGGCTTCACCGAACATCACACCAGTTTTTGTACCACCGAATGTCAACACGTCGACTCCGGCGTCAATCGTGAACGAACGCAAAGCCTCGCGGGTTGCGCCAAGTGCAGCAGTTGCGTTAGAAATGCGTGCGCCATCCATATGAACAAGCATGTTCATTTCGTGCGCAGCGTTACAAAGTTCTTTCACTTCTTGTGCTGTGTACAAAGTACCCAACTCGGTTGCCTGTGTAATCGATACGACGCGAGGTTGTACATGGTGTTCACTGCCAAAAAGATGCTGCAGAGAACGTAAGTCGCTTGGACGCAACTTTGCGTCAGGTGAGGGGATATCGATCAACTTTGCTCCGAGGAAACGCTCAGGAGCACCGGCTTCGTCAACCGAAATGTGAGCCCATGAACTACAGACAACAGCTTCGGCTGGCTGCAACATGTTTGCTAGCGCCATCACATTTGCACCAGTTCCGCCGAATGCAAATCGAGTCACAACATCCTTGCCAAAGAGCTCAGAAAACGCGGCCTCGGCATCTTTCGTATAACGATCGTTGCCATAGGCGAGTGCATGACCAGAATTTGCTTTGTTCAATGCCTCCATCACGAGGGGATGAGTGCCTGAAGCGTTGTCACTTGACAGCAATCTGCTTGGAGCAACGAGTTGCGACGGAACGGCTCGAGTGGACATCCATTCAGTATGCGCGGTAATGCTCGCAATTTGCCCATGCATGACCTACCTTTTCGTCATGACGAAACAATCGGACGAGACGTCAAGTGGCTTAAGCAACACCCAAAATCCGATCACCCAGGACCATCTCAAGTGTCGCTGGTGCAGGAGCCCATTGCCGGCGAGTTCGGGCGCTGGCAGACCGCGGGAGTTTTGCTCACAAGCCTGTCGGCAATGGGATTGGGTTGCACGCCAGCGAGCCACAGAACTAGCGCTGAGCGAAGATGAACTCGTGATCACACGCGCAGAGCGTGACAAGTTGCGAGATCAGATCTTTGTTTTGCGATGCGCCGTACAAGATGTCGAACAAGATCTGGATCCGTCGATTGATCCAACAACACGCGACTATAAAGCTGCGTTATCGTGGCTATTGGACGCCGCGAGACCATTGGTGCAGGATAAAAGTCAACCGTAAGTGCCTGTTCTATTCGTCGGTATTCGCCCATAATCATAGTTATGTAAAGTCAGGATAGCCAATGAAACCAGGCCAATTTGAACAACATGCCATCCCCGCTAACGGCATGAGCGCGCAAAGTATTTCCACAGCATTCGATCAGATGTCCACTCAAGATGTTCGCTGGCGAGACGGCAAAGCATTCTCGTTGGCATACAACGCAGGCCCTGACGTTCTGGCGGTCGCTGAGGAGGCCTACAGGCGTTTTAGTGGCGCCAATGCACTGAATACTGCTGCCTTCCCCAGCCTGCGCCAGATGCAAGGCGAAGTGCTCGAAATGGCCGGAGTCTGGCTCGGCTCAACAACTAACTCTGCTGGGTATTTCACCAGCGGGGGCACTGAGAGCATCCTGATGGCGGTCAAAGCCGCTAGAGATCAGTTTCGATCTGATTCATCAATCACCCACCCCAATATCGTGCTCCCGACTTCAGCACACGCCGCATTCGACAAAGCCGCTGCGTACTTCAGTGTTGAGTTGAGGCGTGTCGCAGTATTGCCCAACTGGCGAGCTGACGTCGCAGGCATGGCGGCTGCTGTCGACCAAAACACAATCATGATCGTTGGTTCAGCGCCCCAATATCCACAAGGGGTAATTGACGACATTCCTGAGCTGGCGGCATTGGCTCAACGTCGTGGCGTCAATTGCCATGTTGATGCTTGCATGGGCGGAGTGTCACTCGCCTACCTCGGCAGACTTGGGTATCAAATTCCACCCTGGAACCTGCAGGTTGATGGAGTTACATCGATCTCTGTTGATCTACATAAGTTTGGGTACACCTCTAAGGGCGCGTCAGTGATCATGTACGCGAACAAGCGACTCCGATCATTTCAAGGATTCTTCACCGATCAGTGGCTCGGTGGTATTTACGCGTCAAGCGGGATGCTCGGCACGAAGTCAGGCGGAGCGATTGCCGCGGCATGGGCAGTGATGCACTTCTTGGGTGATGATGGTTATCTACGGCTTACACGTAGCGCACGTGTTGCAACAGAAAAACTGGCTCAACACATCACTACTCACCCGCACCTGTCACTTCTTGCCCAACCAGATGCGTTACTTCTTTCTTTCGTTGCGAACGAACCAACACGTCTCAATGTTTATGCTGTCGCTGACGAGATGTGGAAACGTGGCTGGTATATCGACCGTCAAGAACCGCCCCAGTCTTTGCACTGCACGGTCAATGCCGTTCATGAAACAGTCATTGACGACATGCTCGCTGATTTGGATTCATGCGTATCGATTGCGCTCGACACAGGCATGTCTGGAGATGTCGGCGCATATGGGACACTGTCGTGAATAATTTTGCTACTAGGGTTTCGTCATGACGCAAAGCAGCGAATCAAAGCCGTTTACCGTTCCAACGATCGAAGAAATATTCGCGTTGCTCAGTGCTTTCAATCCTGCCGAAAATGGCGCAAAGGTGGTTGATCAAGCGAAGCGATCAATCGAATCAGTTGTAGCAAGTCTGCAGTTGATCTTACAAAGCATGGAAAACTTCAACAGAGTCGCCAACCGAGTTGACAAGTTGCTCGATGAAATCGAGGATCCGATACAACAGCTTGCTGACGCCAGCACTCTCCTAGCCGACCTGGCAAACAATCTGTCACCACTTATGGCATTTTTGCCGAAGAAAGAAACTTAGGCGCTATTGCGCAATTGCGACTGTTCGCAATGCGATCACAGAATCTTTCGCTGCGGACTCTGGACGAGCAAGCGCGACAATCTGCGAGTCAACCTGATCCTTCACTCCTGCTAGGGGCAACACGTTCAATACGCCCTGACCGTTGCGAAGTACGTCAACAAGCTGATCTCCTTGGCACAAGACCACAGATTGACCACTGATCACGATATGTGCGGCAGTGATTTCAGATTCAACATGATTGCGCAAATATTTAAATACCTCACGCACCGACTCGAGTTTGATACCCGCGTCTAGCAGTGTCTTAATCACTCGTAGTTCAAGTAGGTCGCGATAGCTATACACGCGCCTTGAACCGCTACCGGCCGCATCACAACTCGAAGGACGAATCAAATCTGTACGAGCCCAATAGTCGATCTGGCGATACGTGATACCGACGATCTCCGCTGCCTTTTTGCCGCTGAACTCTTGACCCATAGTTCAAGGTTAGGAGCGTAAATTGATTTTGACTATCCCTGAAAGTCCTCTGGCCTAATGCTGTCAATGAAGTCACGAAATTCGTCAAGAATCTCTTCCTCAGTATCCACATGGGTAACGGCTGTCTCCTTACCCACTTCATCCATGAGGGACTTTGTTGCATACATAGGCACGCCAGCACGCAACGCTACGGCCACAGCGTCTGAAGGACGACATGAAACTATTCGCTCCCCACCACTCCCCTGCAAATGTAACTCAGCAAAATAGGTGCTGTCTACAACTTCGGTAATCACGATGCTCTTCAACTCGGCATCCACTACACCAAAGAGCGACACAAATAGATCGTGCGTTAACGGTCGCTCAGGAGTGATTCCCTCAAGCGCAAAGTGGATCGATGATGCCTCTGGTCCTCCGATGTAAATCGGCAACATACGACGATTGCCACCAGATTCGCGCAACATCAAAATCGGCGTATTACTTGGCATCTCCAACCGCACGCCTTCGAGATCAAGTTCAACAAGCACTACTGTGTGCGACCTTCGTTGTAACCACGCGCGGCGACTGTCACGAATGCTGTACGCAGTTGATCTGCGAGATCGGTTAACTCGTCAAGCAGTTCCATGGCTTCTTGTCGTGCTGCCGGATTGCGCTGTCGAAGAAACGGCATGATTCTTTGTTCGAACAAACCGAATTCTCGTTCTGCAGAATGTTTCCAAGTCTTGAGGTGGCGCACATCAATTCCCTTAGCAATGAACTGCGCGGCAATTGAAACAATTTCTTTGTCTAGAGGGCTAAACATTTCGATATCGCCGACGATTCGAGGCTTAACAAGTCCATTTGCAACGAGTGACTTCAGGACCACATCGTCTGCATCCAACTCTTGCAGCAGTTCAGTTCTACTAATCGACGAGGTGTCATCAGCCTTCTTCGAAGTACGCGACGGGGCGCTTGGTGCTTTAGAAAGATTTTGGCGCGCTGCAGGATGTCCACCACTTGTAGCTTCACTTCTTACGATGTGTGGCGAAGTGTCGTCATATGGCCTGATCATGCCATCACTAGTATCGCCTTCAAGTTTCGTGCGGATGACACGGAGCGGCAGATAGTTCTCTCTTTGCTCACGCAAAATAAAACGAAGTCTCTCCACTTCGGATCTACTGAACTTGCGATAGCCAGAAGCAGTGCGCTCCGGTTCGATCAGGCCTTGACTTTCAAGAAAACGAATCTTTGAAATAGTGACGTCAGGAAACTCTTCAAGCAGCAGTCCAAGAACCTCGCCAATTGAGAGATAATTTTTGTCAGTCATCACAGGTCGTATATTCTGCCACTAATCCGACAAAAACTAAAAAGCAGCGTTAGCTACTTGCGCCATCGAAAAACACCATTCGATACTTACCTACTTGTAATTCGTCACCATTTTGCAACAAGATCTCGTCAACACGTTCCTGATTTACATACGTGCCATTGAGCGAACCCATGTCGGTCATTACATAGCCATCACTTCCAAGCCGTAATTCTGCGTGACGACGCGAAACAGTGACGTCGTCTAGACAAACAGTGCATTCTGGATTTCGCCCAATTTCAACACGGTCGAGCATCAACGAGAACCTTTCACCCGAGCGATCACCCGAGCGCATTACCAGCAGTCCGTGAGCATTCTTACTTCCACGAATTTCGCTCAAGAGCACTTGTACGTTGTCTTGATCACCAGGCGCATCCTGCAACGGATCAACTTTTGCAAGAACAATGGTTCGCTCACTTGGGTGATCAATCACACTGCCGCACGCAGAGCAGAATGTGGATTCGGGGGGATTTCTATGCCCACATGAATTGCAGAATGTATAGGCCATACCCCTACCGTAGCGTTTAGCCAACTCGCCCTGCGCGCAGGTTTGCACGAATTACAGGCACATACATAACAGCCGTGTAATAACTCAAAGCAAGGCCAGGGACAGCAAGCACCCATCCCAAGACCGACGCACCGTGAGCAAGACTGCTTGTGCTGGAACCCAATAACAAAAGCGGCACCGACGTCATCAAAAACAGCGTGTACCACTTGCCCCAATAACTGACCGCAAATCGTTTCATGCCAAACACCGTCGCGATCAACATGGCGCCACCAACTGCCACCTCACGCACCAAAATCGCTACGCACAACCAGATCGGAACGCCACCATCAATCATCACGCCTAGAGTCGCGACGATAAACAACAAGCGGTCAACGGTTGGGTCAAACACCGAACCGAATACAGAAGTTTGATGAAGTTTTCGTGCGACCCAGCCATCAATCCAATCGGTATACGAAACTGCCCCCAACAACCAAGCAGCCCCTGCACGATTATCTCGACCGAACAGCACGTACAGAAATACCGGTAGCAAACACAATCGAGCCAGAGTGATCGCATTCGGAATAGACAACATTCCGGAGGTCAATTTTGATTTTTCTGTGTTCACAAAATACGACACTACAATCTTTGACATGCCGTCACTGTTTACACGCATCATCCTTGGTGAGATTCCCGGACATTTCGTGCACCGAGATGAGACATGCGTTGCATTTCTCACAATTAATCCGATCTCAACTGGACACACCCTTGTCGTCCCCATCGAAGAAACAGACGAATGGACGAACCTTTCATCTACGACTTCAAGCCACTTGATGCTTGTGGCCAAAAAAATTGGCGCCGCTCAAAAGAAGCTCTACACATGCAAACGAGTCGGGTTGATTATCGCCGGATTCGAGATACCCCATTGTCATCTTCATGTCATTCCATCGAACTCAATGGCTGATTTGTCGTTCGAAAATGCGGTGGACCATGTTGAGACAGCAGTCTTGGCAAAACAAGCAGCAGATTTGGCGTCTGTACTTAAAACAATTTAAGTTCGTCAATTGATTGCTCTTGCATCAACGTGATCGGTTCAATCAATTCACTTCCGTTATTGCGTGAGTTATTCACCTTTGTGCTCACAGCGCACACGACAAGTGCATCATTCGGAACCACTTGTAGATAACTGAGCGGACTTTGGTTACCTACATCTAACCAACTATCGACACCCTGCTGATCCAAGAGCACTGGCATCCGGTGATGAATTTCGCCAACCATTTCATTCGCTTGAGTGGTTAAGGCCACTGCAGTGTTGAGTACATGACCATTTGGTTGATTTGGATCCTTCCAGGACGTCCATAGACCTGCAATCCCCAAAACACCTTGATGTGAAAAATTCGATTCTGGGTGGACCGAAAAATAGTACGGTTGCTTCATTGGCTTCTTTGCGTCATGACGCAATTGCTCCTTCCACTCGAAATAACCATCGACAGGAAGAACGCACCGATTGCTTGCAACTAAGTCTCTGAACGAGGGTTTCTCTGAAACGGTTTCGACCCGAGCGTTAATCATGCTCGCGGCGCGTGAAGCGTCTGATGCCCAGCGTGGTACCAAACCCCACGACAAACTTACGATTGATCTCGTGTGTGATTCGTCTATGACTGCATAGATCCGACTCGTCGGGGAAACATTAAAACTGAGAGCTATGTCGTCAGTAGCAACACTCGCTTCAAAAGCCTCAGCAACCTGCAGAGCGGATGACTTTCGAACAATTCTCCCACACATGAATTACAAAATAGTCCGACTCAGGACCAAAGTCCGCCTGGGGTTGCAAAGATCCACACCAACAGTGGCGTCACAACCAAACCTGGTAGCAGCGAACCAAGCCTTATCTTCTTGATCTCCAATAAGTTGAGACCAATCGCCATAACTGCTACACCACCGGCAGCGAACAATTCTGTGCGCATCCGATCGTCCAACAACAGATCGAGACGAGTTCCAAATAAAGTCAGAGTTCCTTGCACCAAGAAAACGCTCACAGCACTAAATATCGCTCCTACTCCATACAATGCAGTAAAAATTACAGTCATGAAGCCGTCAAGACTTCCCTTAATGATGTACAACTGCGGTGTTTTGCCACTCGCATCTTCAATTGCCCCCAAAATGGTAAGTGGACCTACACAAAACAACAGTGAAGCGGTGACGAATCCAGTCACAAAGCGATTATCAGTACTCCCAGATGCGAATTTCGACTTCAGCGCCTCACCCACTCGGATCAATCGCTCTTCGACACCAATCAATTCGCCGATGAGACCACCAAGCACCATGCCGATGAGAGGGAACACGATGTTGTGGGTCTTCAGCACATCACTGATTCCGAGAACCAAAGTGATCAATCCAATTGTCTGAACAACAGTCAACCTCATTCGCTCAGGTATTCGGTCCCCAATAACAAGTCCGAACCCACCGCCTACGAGCACTGTCAGCGTGTTGATCAATGTCCCTAATCCGCGCACGCAACACCCCCGTTATTGATTCACAACCAATGAATTCGATCCACACAGCAAGGTTACGTCGTACTTGTGATTCGTAAGGCTTTGAATCCAATTTTTTGAGTCCATACTGAAGACCATGGTTCTGATCTGGGCTTGCGGCGCTGCGTTGTTGTATGGCGTTGCAGATTATTGCGGTGGACGAGCATCGAGGGTTTCCAAAGCTGCTGCAGTCACCTTTTTGGGACAGTTTGTAGCACTCGTCCTGCTGACAGCCATCATCACATTTGGAAGCACGCCGATGATGAGCGCGCATGATTGGTTGTGGAGTGGTTTTGCTGGTGCTGGCGGCGCGATTGCATTAATCGCTTTTTACCAGGCGATGTCTCTTGGATCCATGACCGTCGTTGCTCCGATTTCGGCAATCGTCGGCATGTGCAGTCCAGTCGTTGTAGGTCTTTTCCAGGGCGAGCGTCCTGCCCACATCGCATACTTCGGAATGGCTCTCGCTGCAATTGCCGTAGCCCTTGTAGGCGATGTTCTTGATCACCATGATTTACCCACGCCATTGCGCTCAATTGTTTATGCATTCGTCTCTGGACTTGGCTTCGGAGTGATTTTTGTATGTCTCGCTCAGACCTCCGATACTGCGGGTTTGTGGCCACTACTTGGACAGCGAATGGTGAGTGTGCCGACTGTTGCCATTGTTGCCTACTTCGGTGCGGGACGTATTCATGTTGCACGCAGCGTCTTGCCGCTAGCCGCCCTGTCGGGTTTGCTCGACACAACTGCCAACGGGCTCTACTTACTCGCCATCCATGGTGGATTACTTTCACTTGTGGGCGTCATCACAGCGCTCTACCCGGTTTCCACCGTAGGGCTCGCGGTCACGCTGGACAATGAAAAGTTGCACAAGAGTCAAATTGTCGGACTCGTACTTGCTGCAATATCACTGTCAATGGTTGGTTACGCATCCAACGCGTAGTTGCAATCAACAATTCTTCAAGTCGGGCTGGCGGGATTTGAACCCGCGACCTCTTGTCCCCCAGACAAGCACGCTAACCAAGCTGCGCTACAGCCCGCATCTCAGCTGTTTACCTTAGCGAAAGAGATCTATAACTCTCCAAGACAAGTAAACGATTAATGCTCCGACAAGCAATTTGAAATGCCAAGGCACTGAAACATCTTCTTCAGACGAACTTTGAGCAAGCTGTTTGAGATTGATCGTTTTTGCGGTGAGCGCACCATTGATCGTCGCATCAGCAACGGGCTTCAGACATTTAGGACACGATCCATCAGACAACATTGCGCTTGGCGCCAAATATTTCGCACACTCTTCACACCAAGGCATACGTTTACTCTGAGCGTTTACGAACACGCATCTTGATAGGAGTTGATCCAAATTCAAATTTTTCGCGAATGCAGCGTTCTAGGTATCGCAAATATGGTGCAGGTAATTCGCGATTGACGAACAAGGTGAACGTTGGTGGGTCTGTTGCTCCCTGGAGAGCATAAAGAACTCGTGCACCGCTGCCAGCAGGTTGCTTCTGTTGTGCTTCAGCCATCACTTTGTTGACGTCCCGAGTAGGAACGCGCTTGTGATAGTGGACGATGCACTCCTGCAAAATCGGCAAGAGCCTATGAACGCCCTTACCTGTGAGCGCTGAAACTTTAAGCACAGGAGCATCACCGATGAAATAGAGTTTGCGAGTCATTTCATTGTCAATGTGCTCTCGGCCTTCGGCATCAAGCGTCTCCCACTTGTTGAGAATCACGATTACCGGACATCCAGCCGCATCGATTCGTTCTGCCAATCTTTGGTCTTGGCTCGTAATGCCGTCGTGTGCGTCAATAACCAAAAGCGCCACGTCTGACTCATCCACTGCACGAAGTGCGCGAACAAATGAGTAATACTCCGCCGACTCATCGACTTTGCTTTTTCGACGCATTCCTGCGGTATCAACGAACACCATTGGTCCATCTTCGGTATCAACCTGTGTATCAATTGCATCTCGTGTAGTTCCTGGCATGTCGTGCGTGATCGAACGATCTTCGCCCACCAACCGATTAAAGAGTGTGCTCTTGCCCACATTTGGACGACCAACTATTGAAACGCGCGGGATTCCAGGTGCGCGAATGGCATCACCGAGTTCTGGCTCAGGCTCTAAATCAAGTGCTTCGACTCGCTCCAATATCGCGTCGAGTAGGTCGCCAGATTTGCGGCCGTGCAATGCCGAAACCGCAATTGGCTCACCAAATCCGAGAGACAGAAAATCCCAACGATCGGATTCGCGCCGCTCGGAGTCAATTTTGTTGGAAACGACAAGCACTGGGCGGTCCACCTTGCGCAACCACTGCGCGATGAGCTCATCATCGTGAGTTACACCAACCCAAGTGTCTACAACAAAAAGAACAAGATCTGCCGCCCGTGCTGCTTCTTCCACTTGACGACTGACCTTCGTATCGAGTTCGGATCCACCCGGCATCCAACCGCCAGTATCAACCACGCTAAATTTCTTGCCAATCCACTCCACGTCGCGCTCAAAACGATCACGAGTAATGCCTGGCTGATCCTCGACAATTGCTACTTGAGCACCCAAAAACCTATTGAACAGCGTGCTCTTTCCCACATTGGGTCGACCGACGATCACTACGGTAGGCAATCGTTCAGTCACTGAACCATTCTACAAGCGGTTTTCGTGAGAACGATGAGCACTAAAGTGAGATTGTGACAGCAAGTAACGATGTGATCAATCAATCGCAAGTAGATCGCGTCCTTCTTGCTGCCCCACGAGGCTTCTGCGCTGGTGTTGAAATGGCTATCAAAGCTCTTTCTTGGATGGTCCGCACATTCCCTGCTCCTGTGTATTGCTTTCACGAAATCGTGCACAACAAGTCTGTTGTGGATCGCTTTATCGCACAGGGCGTGATTTTCGTTGATGACATCAATTCCATTCCGTCTGGCAGCCCGATCATGTTGTCGGCGCATGGCTCAGCACCCGAAGTTGTCGCAAGTGCCATTGAACGTGGTGGATATGTAGTCGATTCAGTTTGTCCACTTGTTACCAAAGTGCACCACGAACTTCGTGTGCGTTCAAATAAGGGATACAAAATCATTTATATCGGCCACGAAGGTCACGAAGAGGCTGTTGGCACGATGGCTGTTGCACCTCATGCGACAACACGAGTTGAAAAGATTGAAGATGTTGCGGCATTGACCGACACCAATGAACCACTTGCGCTACTTGCACAAACGACATTGTCACACAGAGATTGGCAAGAGGTTGCACAGGCTGTCAAAGTTCGTTTCCCTCAGGTGTGGCAACCAGGAAAAAGCGATCTGTGCTTTGCCACAACCAATCGTCAAACTGCGTTGATGCAAATCGTTCAAGAATGTGATGCGGTGATAATTATCGGCTCATCAAATTCATCCAACACGCTCGCTTTGGAAAAACTAGCGCGATCCATGAATTGCAAGACTGTTCTACGCATCAACTCTGCAGATGAGATACCTGAAAACACTTCGGGCACGGTTGGCGTAACTGCAGGTGCATCTGCTCCCGAGGAACTTGTCATGGCCGTGGTGAATCGTCTCGCACCGCGTCTAGGTGTCGAAGAAGTTCGTCTCACGACAGAAGACGAGTACTTTCCACCACCACGCAATATTCGTCAATTGCAACACGCAATCGAACAGGCCTCAACGGTCATGATCGGTGGAAATTTCTTGAGCGGCCAACATCTGGACGACCGCTCGGTGAGCGCGAGCACTGTTTTGCAAAAGTTAACGAATTAGTTTCTCGGCACTTTGACTTAGTTGCGTGGAACTTTGCTCCATGCAATTTCGCGATCGACGCGGACATCACCTGGAAGTCCGAGCATTCGTTCGCCGAGAATGTTTTTCATCACTTCGCTAGTTCCGCCTTCAATGCTGTTGGCGCGAGCACGTAAAAATGCTTTCGGTACAGAGTCAAAGCTCATTGCCGTTTCTGGCCGAACCATTGCATAACTTCCGTACAACATGCCGTGTGCTCCCATCAATTCAAGACAGAACTCATAGGTTTGCTTGTTGAGATCAGCACTGGCCATCTTGCCGATTGAACCTTCCGGACCTGGAACACCAAGTTTTCGATTCTGTCCGGCTCGAATGTTGGTGAGCCGAAGCACTTCTGCCCTAATCCATAATTGAGTTAACTTGTCGCGAGTTGCAGCGTCTCGCTGCTCTGTTGGCATCTTTTCCCAAATCTTCATCGCTTCGCGGATCGGACCTGATGCTCTCGGAGGAATCGCTCCTCCAATTGCAACTCGCTCGTTCATCAACGTGGTCAAACTTACGCGCCAACCATCGCCTGGACCACCAAGTGTTTCCGAAACCGGAACGCGCACATCAGTGAAGTACACCTCATTGAATTCGGCTTCACCAGTCATCTGTCGCAATGGCCGCACTTCAACACCAGGCGCTTGCATGTCAACAACTACTGCCGTCATTCCAGCATGTTTCACAGCATCTGGATCCGTACGCACTACGAGCAGTCCCCATTTCGAAAGATGGGCCAACGTAGTCCAAACCTTTTGACCGTTGACCAACCATTCGTCGCCGTCTTTAATTGCCTTCGCTGAAAGTCCGGCAAAGTCTGATCCAGAACCAGGTTCGGAAAACAACTGACACCAAATTTCCTCACCGGTAAACAGTGGCCGCAAATACTTCTTGCACTGTTCCGGGGTTCCCCACTCGACGACAGTAGGTCCACACATTCCGTAACCGATCGGGTTGCGCGCATAGGCATTCGGACCACCAGCAGCAGACAATCTTTCGCTCACAATCTTCTGGTGTTTTGGCGACAAACCAAGCCCACCCGCACCTACGGGAAAATGCACCCACGCAAGACCGCGATCGAACTGCTCGCCCAAGAACACGACTGGTTTTGTTTTGCTGGGCGGAAACGCATCAAGTAATTCCGTGATCGCATCGTTGATTACTTGTTCGTCTAACGATGTCTGCATTTGTTCGGTCGACATAATTCCTCAGCTTTTCTCGGTCACATGATCGCAACTACTACGCGATAAATCTATTACCTCAAGGCTCTTTGCGCTGTATTGGTCCCACCGAACCCGAAGCCCAAATTACTTGGGTCGACAAAATTTGGGCTAACTTTTGGCTGTGTTTCCAGGACAGATAGCAACCATCACCCCAGACAAACCGGCAGTCATTATGGCTTCGACGTCACAGGTCATTACATACAAAGAACTCGATGGGTCAGCCAATCGACTCAGCCAATTGCTCTTTGAGCACGGCCTACGCCCAGGTGATCACATCGCAATCTGTCTCGAGAATCACCCACGTTATTTTGAAGTCATCTGGGGTTGTCACTATGCCGGGCTTATTTACACAGCATGCTCGAGTCGACTTACATCCGACGAGCTTTCCTACATCATCAATGACTGCAGCGCGAAAGCATTCATTACAAGCAAATACAAAGCCGATCAAGCGGCCGAAATCTCAGATGCGATCCCAAACGTTGAACTTCGTCTGATGTTGGACGGCGTAATTGATGGCTACGAATGTTATGAAGACATCGTTGCTCAGCAGTCCCCGCTTCCATTGGACGACAGGGTTGACGGTTCTGACATGTTGTACTCCAGCGGAACAACTGGTCGACCAAAAGGCGTCGCGCTCAATCTGGGCAAAGTTCCACTTGGATCACCAAATGGTGTGACTTCTCTTGGCCAATTCTTGTTCGCGATGAACGAGAGCACTATCTATCTTTCGCCTGCGCCGCTGTACCACGCTGCTCCACTGAGATGGAATCTTGCAGTGCACCGTGTAGGTGGCACAACAATCATCATGGAACACTTTGACGCTGAAGAGTATTTGCAGCTCATCGAAAAACACAAGGTCACCCATTCGCAAACTGTTCCTACCATGTTTGTGCGACTGCTCAAACTTCCCAATGAAGTGCGAACGCGTTACAAGACCACATCACTTACTCATATCTTTCACGCCGCCGCACCTTGTCCGATTGACATAAAGCAGCAGACAATTCAATGGCTTGGCCCGATAGTGCACGAATATTATGCGGGCAGCGAAGGCAACGGTTTTGTTTATTGCAATTCAGAGCAATGGCTTGCACACCCCGGCACCGTGGGGCAATCACTGCAGGGCGTCATTCATATCCTCGATGACGATGGTAAAGAACTGGAGATTGGTCAAACAGGAACGATTTACTTCGAGACAAACGCGAGTTTTGAATACCACAATGACCCCGAGAAGACCAAAGCTTCAAAAGATTCACTTGGGCGAGGTTGGTCAACACTTGGCGATATTGGTTATCTAGATCAGGAGAAATTCCTGTACCTGACTGACCGCAAGGCATTCATGATCATCGCTGGTGGAGTCAACATCTATCCACAAGAAGCAGAGAACATACTTGTATCTCACCCAGACGTGATCGATGTTGCCGTATTTGGCATCCCGAATGATGAGTTCGGAGAAGAAGTCAAGGCAGTAGTGCAGCCAACAGTGATGCCAGCATCGCCTGAAGATGCAAAGAAATTGGAGCGAATTCTTATCGAACACTGCAAGGCCTCACTTGCGTCGTTTAAATGCCCTAAGTCGGTTGATTTTCGCACCGAACTCCCGCGTCATCCGACAGGCAAATTGTACAAACGTCTCCTAAAAGACGAATACTGGGCGGCCGCTGGCCGAAGCATCTAAAGGATTTTGTGACACATCCATTTCTAGACACGCGTCTTCCAATTGCCTTTGCTCATCGCGGAGGCGCTAGCGATGCTCCCGAAAACACCATGCCCGCATTTGCCAAAGCGATCGAACTTGGATACACCTACCTTGAAACCGATGTGCACGCCACTCGCGACGGCGTGCTTCTCGCTTTTCATGACGACGATCTACTTCGTACATGTGGAGTTGCAGGAAAAATCAGCGAACTTGATTATTCCGAAGT
>WLPO01000106.1 GCA_009698745.1 Actinomycetota bacterium | reverse complement strand
TCCGTATGGTGCGAGCCAAGAGCGGCTGTGCAGTGCAGGCAACCACCAGTGAGCCGAGTATCCGAGTTGCGTTGAATCAAGCGCAACGATCGCGTTATCTGGCAACCAGTGTTCGATCACTTCGAGCCACTGCGTAAACGTGTCGCTGGTTTTCGCGCGCGCATGATCTCGCCATTGTTCGGCGCGGTGAGCGCCTTGCGATGCTTGACGGGCGTTAATGCCGTGTGAAAGTTTTGTAATTGTTTGTGCGGCGTCACCAACAATGCCAACTGTTGGCGTGGTGCGACGATTGATTTGATCTGGATCAATATCGATTCGCACAACCTTGCCACCAAACTGCAACGCTCTGCCGTCGTTGTAGAGATCGGTATCGGAAAGCTCGGTTCCAACGACAATGACTAAGTCGGCAGACTCGATATCTTTTTGGACTCGACCAAACACCAAACAGTTTCCAGCGCATAGGGGATGATTCGATGGCATTACGCCTTTTGCATTGCCTGTGAGAAGAACTGGAGCATCCAACAACTCAGCCAAGGCGATGATTTCCTTCGAAGCATCAATTGATCCACCGCCCGCGATGATCACGGGTGTTTGGGATGAGTTGGTTATTTCGAGAGCTTTTGTTACGTCACTGTCGTGAGCGACTGGCTTTGTGGCTGCAATGTTTTTACGAACGAATGGCGCACATGTTTGAGCAAGCACATCCATTGGTATTGCAATATGCACTGGTCGGGGGCGAGCAGAAGTGAATACATTCCACGCTCGTTCAATCAGTTCTGGAAGCATCAAAGGGTCAGTGACTGTTTCGCTAAATGCACAGACTGAGCGTGCAACTGCAGCTTGATCGGGAAGGTCATGTAATGGCCCAAAACTTTTGCCGAGTGCATCGGTGGGTGTTGTGGAAGCAATCACGAGCATTGGGCGAGAGTCGTGATACGCCTGCGCGATAGGTGTGAGCACATTGGTAAGGCCAGGACCACTGATGAGCACACAGATTCCAGGTTTGCCCGTCACAATTGACCAACCGTCGGCCATGAATCCAGCGCCCTGCTCGTGGCGTGGAGAAATGGCTTTTACACCAGAGCGATGAAGTCCGCGGTACAACTCGATGTTGTGAACGCCGGGGATTCCGAAAACGACATCTACGCCATATTCGCGCGACAACAAATCAATGATCGCTTCGCCAACTTTGAGCTGCTCACTTGTCATGTTTGTTCGTGCTTACTTGCGCTCAGCGAGGCATGTATCGGCGAGGCGTCGGATTCGAAGACTTGCTTCTTTCAGCAGGTCGGATTCGACAGTGAGCGCAACGCGCACGTGGCCTGCGCCGCCGCTACCAAAACTTTCGCCCGGCATCGTTCCAACACTCTCCTCGTCGAGCAGTCGCCATGCAAATTCTTCGCCTGTCAATCCGGTTTTGCGAATATCAAGCATGATGAACATTCCACCTTCAGGCAAACGCGCCGAAACAGAAGTTGCATCGGCAAACGCCTCGACTAATACTGCTGCACGTTCTTTGTATGCGGCACGCATGCGCTCAACTTCGGGGTGGGTTTCGTTCAGTGCAACCGCGAGTGCATCTTCGATAAATGGCTGAGAGCCAAACAGCATTGCTTCAGCAACAAGAACAAGTCGCGGGGTTACTTCGGCAGGGCACGCAACCCAGCCAGCACGGAAACCCGGAAGTGCATGCGATTTTGATATGGACGAAACAGAAAGTGTGCGATGTCGCAGGTGCGGTCGGTCAAACGGCGAGCAGAACGTGCCATCAAAGGTCATGTCGGCGTATACCTCGTCGCAGATAATCCACAGATCGTTTCGTTCGCAGACGTCACCGATTGCATCGATTTCCTCTACCGATAACACTGCACCAGTTGGATTGCTCGGATTATTGAGCAGTAACACTTTTGTTCTTGGAGTGATAGCAGCTTCTATTGCCGAGGCTGTGACGTGAAATCCGTTGTCGGGGGAAGTTGGCACTGCAATAAAAGTTGCACCAGAAGCAGCAACCAAACCTTCGTAGGTCGCGTAGTAAGGGTCTGGCACGAGCACTTCGTCGCCTGCTTCGACGAGCGTGAACAGGGCAGTGCATAAACCATTTTGAGTGCCAGCGGTATAGAGAACTTCTTCTGGGGTGACGGGATTACCCGAACGCTTGCTGAGATGATTTGCAATTGCGAGAAGTGCCTCTGGCTCACCCTGACCCGCTGCGTAACGAGTGCGACCACTGCGCATTGAATCGGCTGCTTGATCCAAGACTTTGGCTGGCGGCGGTAAGTCGGGCTCACCAATAGACAAGATGATGATTGGTTGTCCAAGCGCAGCGCGTCGAAGTGATTCAGAATGCACCGCCCATTTGGCAGCGCCTAGCCCAGTGAGGCGATCAGATATTGGTGCAAACTTCATCAGGGCTATAAATCTACGCTGTCAGGTCGCGTCTCTGACTCGCTCTAAAACGACACGAACACCTCCCATGTCTGGGCGCTGCCATATCATGTTTCCGTTTTCGTCAAGTTGTCGTGTGACTTCAATGCCGGGTATGCCTACTGGGCGTAATACAAATACCAAATTCTCAAAACTCGCTATGACATGTATCGGTGTCGTGAAGTCAAATACCGATACGTCGTGAACGCCATTCTCCTCGGAGCCGTCTGCACGGCAGTCTGCAATAGTTCCACCACCGCAATCAACAATGCGGTTGCCGCATTGTTCGATCCGCTCGGTGTACGACATCAATCGATCATCGGCTGGTACTGGAATACCACCGCGCGTCGCGCTGACTGTTTTCCAAACACCACGTAAGTCGGGCGCACCAGCAACAAGAGGTTCGGTGCATGCGCCAAGAATCAGCGGTGGAAAAGTAGATCCATATCCACCTGGTGGCGTGTGGGCGACTGGAATTTCGGATGAATGCATGTCGCCACCATACAAGTTGAAAAATATGGCACTACAAACCACTAGTGGAGCTGGGGGGAATCGAACCCCCGTCCATCAGCCGTTGAACGCCCGTGATACGACCATTCCCAACATTGTCGCTACGCAGCAACACCGGCGGGTCGGCTGACAAACACCGAAATGTTTATCCGCGGAACGTCTTTCCGTTCG
>WLPO01000105.1 GCA_009698745.1 Actinomycetota bacterium | reverse complement strand
CGCGACAAGTAGCTGAGTTCGATCGAGTGTGCGAAGAATTGAAGCAACTTGCGCTTCTTCCTAGTCGCGTGCATATTGCTAACTCGTCGGCGACGATGAACCACATTGGTGTTGCGACCCAAATGAAGAATGCACCAACCATGACCCGAGTTGGCATTGCCATGTATGGCATTGCAGCAGATGCGCAAAGCAACTCATTTGGAGTTGCAAAAGGCGCCGAGCTGCAGTCTGTAATGTCGCTAAAGGCACGAGTTTCTCACGTGCAGTGGCTTGACGCAGGCGAAGCAGTTTCATATGGCCTACATCGCACGCTCAAACAGCGATCGTGCATTGTGACATTGCCAATTGGATATGCCGACGGATTGCCTCGTGGACTATGGCAAACAGGCGAGGTGCTCATCGGTGGCAAGCGGCGATCATTTGCGGGTGTAGTCACAATGGACCAGGTGATGATCAATTGCGAAAACGATGACGTACAAGTGGGTGACGAAGCCGTGCTCATTGGCAACCAAGGCGCAATTCAGGTCACGGCCAACGATTGGGCGCGCCAATTGGGAACGATTGGGTACGAAATTGTGTGCGGCATCAGTGCAAGAGTGCCACGCAACTACCTACGCTAAATCGTTCAACTTCCCATGATTCGACTTACCGCACACAGCACTGATGACACCCGCGGCATTGCACAAGCGATCGCAAAATTGGTTCGAGCAAGCGACATGATCGTCTTGATTGGCGAAATGGGAAGTGGCAAGACCACATTCAGTCAGCATTTTGCGCAGGCTCTTGGAGTAACAGAGCCTGTGACGTCACCAACATTTAATTTGTTGCACAACTACGCAGGTGGCCGCTTGAAGTTGCATCATGCCGACCTCTACAGACTTGAGCGCACGGGCGAATTGGACGACTTGGGTTTGACTGATCTGCAAGAAGCCGGTGGAGTGATGTTGGTGGAGTGGGGCGATGTCGTTGGTGACGCGCTCGGAACTGGTCTCGTTGTGAAACTGGTAGCCCCAGAAAATGTCGATACTGAGGATTCCGTTAACGCGCGCCAGATAGAAATTGACTGGCGCGGCATGCAGTGGGAAACACGGTGGGACAAGCTGCGCTCTTCGTTGGACACTTGGGCAACTTCATGATTATTTTGTCAATTGATACCGCAACCGATGGGGTGAGTGTCGCAATATCTGATGGCACTCGAGTGTTGGCATCAAGTGAGATGCGCAGTGAGAAACAGCACGCAGAGGTGTTGACAACAATGATCGACTTCGTGCGTAAGCAAGCCGGTGTCTCTTTTGGCGATGTTGGCGCAGTCGCAGTCGACATCGGCCCAGGTTTGTTTACCGGAATGCGTGTTGGTATCGCATCAGCAAAAGCAATTGCTCAGGTGCTTGACGTGCCGATCATCGGCGCTACAAGTCTGGATATTTTGGCAACTGCAATCGGGGAAACTGATGATGTGATTGCGTGCGTGATTGATGCTCGTCGAGGTGAGGTGTATTGGTCGTTGTATCGATATATCGATGGCAAGTTGCGTCAGGTAACTGCACCCCAAGCAAGCACAGTGGAGGAGTGCGCATTGCAATCGATTGATCGTGGTCAGCCGACACTGTTTGTGGGCAATGGTGCTCTGCGTTACCGCAACGAAATTGAGTTGGTGGTAGCAGGAGTTTTACCGAGCTTTGAATTTGCAGATGAGATGGCCGCATTACCGACAGCGGTTGTACTTGCACAGATTGCTCATGAGCGCGCATTGCGCCAAGAGTGGCAAGAGGCCGACACGCTGGTGCCCGAGTATTTGCGCTTACCAGACGCGGAAATTAACTGGGCAACACGGAGTGCGTCATGAGAGGCGACAATCCGGTACTCGAGATTGTGACTATGCAACGCAAGCACATTCGTGACATCATGCCCATCGAAAACTCGGTGTATCCACGGCCGTGGACCGAGAAGGTGTTTGCCGAAGAAATTGAGATGATGGGTCGGGGTAGGCGACATTACGTCGTTGCCCACATTGGCAAAGTGCTCGTTGGGTACGGCGGATTGCTGTTTGCAGAAGAAGACGCACACATTACGAATATTGCAGTGAAACCTGACTGGCATTTGCGTGGCGTGGCAACCGAAATGATGTTGGAGTTGGCGTCTGAAGCACGCAATCGCGAGTGTCAAGCCCTCACACTTGAGGTTCGGCACACCAATACTGCTGCACAAGAGCTGTACCGACGATTTGGATTTGTGCCGGCTGGAATTCGCCAAAAGTATTACGAAAACACTGACGACGCAATCGTGATGTGGTGTACTGACATTCAGAGCGACGAGTATTCACAGCGGCTTGAAGCGATCGTGCAGTCGCGGCCATGAGTGCAAACACGTTGTTCGGCGACAGTACGGTGGTGCTCGGCATCGAGACAAGTTGCGACGAAACTGCAGCTGCTGTCGTGATGGGTGGCAACGATGTGTTGTCATCGGTCGTTGCAACACAAATTGATTTGCACGCTAGATATGGCGGTGTGGTGCCGGAGATTGCGAGTCGCGCTCATGTTGAGGCGATGAATGTCGTGATACGCCAAGCAATCACACAATCCGGAGTGCCCATTGAGCGCATTGATGCCGTGGCTGCAACGGTCGGGCCAGGTTTGATCGGCGCGCTGCTTGTAGGAGTAGCAGCAGCGAAGTCGGTGGCTCTCGTGCTCGACAAACCATTTATCGGTGTTAACCATTTAGAAGCACATTTGTATGCAGCATTACTTGATGATCCGCATGTCGAGTATCCGATGCTCGTGGTGTTGGTCTCGGGAGGCAACACATTGTTTGTAGAGATGCGCGGTCATGGAGATTTCAGTGTGATCGGCCAAACAATTGATGACGCAGCAGGTGAGGCCTTCGACAAGGTCGCACGATTTTTAGATCTCGGTCATCCGGGTGGCCCAGCAATTGATCGCATCGCGCTCACGGGCAATGCGAATGCGATCGATTTTCCACGAGCAATGTTGCACGACGGGCTCGATGTCTCATTCAGTGGTCTCAAGACATCGGTGATCAATTACGTGCGCAAAAACCCAACTGTGTCAACAGCAGATGTGGCTGCATCATTTCAATATGCAGTCGTAGATGTACTGGCGGCTAAGGCGCGTAAAGCGGCTCAACAAATTGGTGCCAAAACCGTTGCACTTGGTGGTGGTGTTGCAGCCAATTCGTTGTTACGCAGCACAATGACGACAGTGTGTGCAGAGGCAGGATGGCGATTGGTGTTGCCAAGTATGGGCATGTGCACCGATAACGCAGCCATGATTGCATCGGCAGGT
>WLPO01000104.1 GCA_009698745.1 Actinomycetota bacterium | reverse complement strand
GATGTCGTCGAGAGTAAGTAAGTAGGGGGTGCCTCGCAGGTTGAGCGAGAGGGGACCTTTGGAAAAACCGCATAACTTGCACTTAAACGTGCACACTTTGGTGTAGTTGATATTGCGGTTGTGCACCCAAGTGATGGCGTCACCGACAACTTGTTTGCGCAAGTCGTCAGCAACTTTTGCAATTGCGCGGACTTCTTTTCCACGAGCGCTGAAGAGCGTGATGATCTCGGCTTCGTTGATGCGCTGTCCGAGTCGGACTCCGTGCAGTATCTCGGCAATTGGGCCACGCAAGGTGTCGACATCAACTTCGTCAAAAGGTGTGCCGTCATGTTGCATGCCGATCAACGATGGTGGCGGATTGTTTGCTCCCGAGTACCACTGTGTTGAGCGATGACCAATCAAAACAACTTCGGCACCGTCGAGAACCACATCTGCTGCTGTTACTTTTTCTGGCCACACTTGACCCGGGTCATCGCGACCCAAACCTTCCGCATCGCTTCGATCCAAAATAGGGAAGTGCAATGCATCATCGACCCACACTGTTGGGTTGATTGCAAACTCTGGATAAATAGTCAGACGAGGTGCAAGTGCTTTGCCGCGAGCTTCTGTGACTACGCGAAGTTTGTCGAGTGCTGGCCATGGGCGTTCTGGGTTGACATGGTCTGCTGTGATTGGAGAGACACCACCCCAGTCATCAATTCCGGCATCGAGCAGAACGCCGAAGTCGTCGCTCAGGTTTGGCGGAGCCTGCAAGTGAATGCTTGGTGGCAAGATAATTCGCGCAGCGGCGATTGACCACAAGTATTCGTCTTGTGGGCACGGCGCTTCGTGTTGCATTCCAGTTCG
The DNA here is from genome assembly GCA_009698745.1 of Actinomycetota bacterium. Lineage (GTDB taxonomy): Bacteria > Actinomycetota > Acidimicrobiia > Acidimicrobiales > Ilumatobacteraceae > UBA3006. The sequence goes on along the minus strand of WLPO01000104.1, from coordinate 2,474 downwards.
TGGTTTTGGCAAAAAGTTTTGCACGATCACTTCTTGTACGTGACCGTGCCGTGCGTGCGAAGCCGCAATCGCTTCGAGGGCGTCGATGCGATCCTCGCGAGTTTCGCCAATGCCCACCAAGATGCCAGTGGTAAACGGAATCTTGAGTTCGCCAGCCCACTCGAGTGTGTCGAGTCTGCGTTGCGGAACTTTGTCGGGTGCACCTCGGTGACAATCAAGGTCGTCCCGCAATGATTCGATCATCATGCCCTGCGACGGCGACACGCTGCGCAACATGGCCAACTCGTCCTTGTATAAGGCGCCGGCATTTGCATGCGGCAACAAACCCGTTTCTTTCAGCACGAGTGCTGCCATGTCGTGTAAGTAGTGCACGGTTGAGTCGAAGCCGTTTGCTTTCAACCATTCAGCCGCTACGTCGTAACGCAACTCTGGTCGCTCACCCAATGTGAAGAGTGCCTCGTGGCATCCAGATTTTGCACCTTGCTTGGCGATTGCCAACACTTGATCAGCAGAGAGGTACGGATTTTCGAGTCGTGCTGGCGGCTGCGCAAAAGTGCAGTAGCCACACTTGTCGCGACACAACATGGTGAGCGGAATGAAAACCTTTGGTGAATACGTAACACGACTACCAAACTGACCATCGCGCACCGCACGTGCATCAGCCAAAAGCTGTTCAAGGGGTGTTTCAAGTAAGCGCTGATGTATCGACAACTGAACCCTCCGAGGGCTTTAATGAAGTTGGATTGCCAGCGCCCGACCAAGTTGCTTCACCGTGTTAGAGGGGCGAAGTTTCCTGTAATTGTCGTGCGGTCTCAACCATAGCGTCTTGAGACGCCTGTATCAATATTTTTTGAGCAGCTATATCTTGCCGAGTGCAGAGAACAGTGCTCGCACGTTGTGCCCGCTGATGGGCACGCGATGACCAGTGCGACTGATGAAACCCAACTGCACACCTGTTGCTGGGTCGACAACCGTGAAAAGCTGTTCGTGACCTGCTGCATCAACAACGACGTCAGTCAGCAGGGGAATGCCGGCTGCTGCAAGTGCTTGTTGTACAAAACCTGCGTTGAGTACTTCAATGGCAATGTGTTGCACGCCAGAACCATGGGCATCTAGGTGCGCACGTACTGCAGGGTCGTTGCCTGGGCCTACAAGCACAACAGTGACGCCGCCAGCATCGGCGGTCACGATGTCGGCGTCTTCTGTAGGTCGAACTGCAAAACCAATGCTTGTCAAAAATGCAGAAGCAGATGCGAGATCAACGACTGTAACGACGACATGATCGATGCGCACAGCAACAGTGTCGAGCGCGCTGAGCAATGTGTCTGCGATTTTGACCGGCTCGACGCTCCCACGATCGTGTGCCACTTCGATGCGATGTGTCTCTGAAAGCACGGTGCGAAACAATTGTTCGGCAAAGTCGGCATCGACTCCACTGTTGATTGCCCACTGGCGTCGTGTCGTCAGCACTTCGCGCACGCGCTGTGGCTGAATCACCGCGGTCGATGAACCGGCTTTTACTTCGGCGACTTCTTTGCACACTTCCATGCGTTGAGCAAGCAGTGCAACAATCGCGGCATCAATTTGGTCGATCTTCTCGCGGAGCTGTGGAAGATCGCGTGCCATTTATTTTCCCACCATCGATCGCCACCAACTGCGCTTGGCCGTGTGTGGTTCAACAAGTTTTGCAACATGCTTTGCAAGTACGTCCATCTCGATGTTGACTGCATCACCAGATTTGCGCACGCCCAATGTCGTGACTGCACAAGTGTGTGGAATCACTGCAACGCGAAACGTGTCGGCGGTGAGATCAAATGCTGTGAGCGAAATTCCATCAACAGTGACCGAACCCTTTTCGACAATGAGGTGCATCAAGTCGCGAGGAATACGAATCACTAAATCTGGCGCGGGGGACACAACGTGGCCAACAGCATCTACATGACCGAGCACCATGTGTCCACCCAATCGATCACCAAGCGCCATCGGTCGCTCAAGGTTGACGACATCACCTTCATGCAGCGCGCCAAGGTTGGTGCGCAAATAAGTTTCTTCGCTCACATCTGCATCCCACCAACTCGAACCATCGGTAGCCACAACGGTGAGGCAACAGCCATTGACCGCAATTGACGCGCCGAGACCCGAACCTTCGAGGGCGAGAGAAGCATTGACCCGCAGGCGACTGCCTTCTCGTTGGGCAATAGTGCCTAGTTCTTCAACGATCCCTGTGAACACAGCAATTCACACTACTTATATGAGTAGTTGTCTGGTGGGGCAATTTGTGCCGATAGGGTGGATATGTCCATTGGGGCTATCTGCTCTGATGTGATGCTGTTGGTCATCCGACCGATAGCGACCTCAACTTCTCGCAATTCGGCGAGAAAACGAAAGGCATCACCGTGGCTATTGCTGCAAAAAGCGACACCATATCCAAACACCGGATACACGCAACCGATACAGGTTCCCCAGAAGTGCAG
>WLPO01000103.1 GCA_009698745.1 Actinomycetota bacterium | reverse complement strand
TTTGAATTCGTTTGTTGCTTGCCCAAGATTGCGAGCAAGCTTTGGCAAACGCGATCCAAAGAGCAAAGCGACAATAATCAAACCAATAATGAGTTCTGGACCACCGATGCTTCCCATGCGCCCAATATATCACCGCAGGTAGCAACCACTCCAAACAGCCCGATAGGCAGGAGGGGTGCTGGAATGCGTCATCAACATCAGTGAGGGTGGGGACCCCGACAAGCTTGCTGCTCTCGTTGAGGCATTGGGCGCAGACCTGCTTGACCTGCACAGCGATGCAGACCACAACCGCAGTGTGTTCACACTCGCCGGCACAGAACCCGCACGTGTGCTTGCGCGCGAAGCGTTCAAGATGTTCAACATCAGTACACACTCTGGTGTGCACCCTCGAGTTGGCATTGTCGACGTGGTGCCGTTTGTGGCTCTCGAGCCAAGCACGTTTGAAGATGCCATTCATGCGCGCAACGAGTTTGCACGTTTCGCCGCAGACGAACTTGGCGTGCCGTGTTTCTTATACGGGCCAGAGCGCACGCTGCCGTACATTCGCAAGCACGCATTTGTTGACTTGCTCCCCGACTTTGGACCGGCAATGCCACACCCCACAGCAGGAGCAATATGTGTTGGCGCACGACCTATTTTGATCGCCTACAACATCTGGCTTAAAGACTCGACGCTCGAAAAGGCCAAGCAAATTTCGGCTCTTTTGCGCAGTGATTCAGTGCGCACACTGGGGTTGCAAGTTGGCAACAGTGCTCAAGTGAGTATGAACCTGATTGATTATGCCATCACTGGACCACAACAGGTATATGACATGGTTGCCCAACATGCGCAAATTGACCGCGCCGAGTTGGTTGGTTTGGTGCCTGCTCGTGCACTTGCCGACATACCGCGCAGCAGATGGAGCGAACTTGACTTGAGCGCCGAAAAAACTATTGAGTCAACAATGGCCGCGCGAAACCGCAAACTCGCGAGTTAATTACGCAGTTGCGATTGTGCGACTTGATTGAGCGCGCTGACGACGCAAGCGACGACGCTCACGCTCAGAAAGACCGCCCCAGATACCAAACTTCTCGCCATTGTCGAGCGCGTATTCGAGACAGTCGTTGCGCACTACACAACCGCGGCAAACCTCTTTGGCTTCGCGAGTTGATGCACCACGTTCTGGGAAGAACAAGTCTGGGTCGACACCGAGACAGTTGGCTTGATCTTGCCAGGCTCGGTCTGCGCTCAGCGCTATTTGTTCGTCTTCCACGTAAATCGCCTCCGTTAACTTCTGATGGACTCGAGTTAGTCGCGAGCACGCGCCTACATCGAGGTAATTACAACTGTGTCATTCTGCCAAATTCGCAGACAAAATGCAAATATTCACGCAATTTGATTGATTTCAGATTTTGTTCACAAACTCCGAACATCATCTTCGTGAAGTTGCACTCGCCGATCGACCACGCGAAATGTTGCGTTTGTGTTCCAAATAATCAATTAAGACATAGTCACCAAGGGTTTCAGGAGATGTGAAAAACGCACGTCCGCCGTTGATTTTGGTCAATTGTTCGATGAAATGTCGCAAACCGTTGTCTGCATCGAGCATGAAGGTGTTGATGCGAATTGCTTCTTTCGTGCATCGCAATGCCTCGCGAAGAGTGATTTCAACTGTCTCGCGCACTGGTGGATAATTAAAAAATATCTCGCCAGATGACATCACGTGCGCTGTTGGCTCACCATCAGTAATCATGATGATCTGTTTGTTGCCTGTCTGGCGTGCAAGCAACTTGCGCGCCAAGGTGAATGCGTGATGCATGTTTGTGCCATACGAGAAGTCCCAACTGACTTCCGGAATTCGCTCGGCCTCTAGCTCGCGGGCCGTTGCACCGAACCCCACCACACCCAGATAATCCCTTGGAAATTGGGATGAAATCAGGTGATGGAGAGCCATTGCGACCTTTTTGGCAGGCAAAAAATTGTCGCGCATTGGCATCGACAACGAGAGGTCGAGCAGTAACACTGTCGATGATCGAGTTGAGTGTTCCATTCGTTCGATCTCAAAATCATCTTGTGAAAGTTTGATCGGCAACCCTGGTCCGCCTCGTCGCAATGCGTTGCGCAAAGTGCCATGAAGATCGAGTCGGAATGAGTCACCGAACTCGTAGGGCTTGGTGTCGTTCGCGCGCTCGTGGCCAGTTCCAATCTTGTCGATCTGATGTTGACCAATCATGTCCTTAGATAAATTGCCAAACAGATCTTGCAGTGCCTTCGCACCAAGTTGTCTGATGCCTCGTGGGGTGAGTTGCAGGCGACCGTCCGACTGGTCGATGAGGCCCGCGTCCTTCATCATCTGGGTTAATTGCGAGAGCTTCTCGAGCGATTTTGCCGAATCCTCACCCAGCAGATCGCGCACTCTGTCCATGTCTGCCTCGGCCAAAGCAGCAGGGTTTGCAGCGTTTTTCATGAGGTTTTCCAGTTGATCCAGTTCGGAAAGCTCCTGCATTGATTGCATAGCCTCGGCAAAACCAAGAGGGTCTTGCCCGGAAAACTCGTAACTTTTTTGCCAGCCAGCCTGTGGAAACATCGACTGCAAGTTCTTTGACAACTGATCCATCTGCCAACGCAAGTCCATGTCTTCAAGCAGTTGTTCCGAAAGTTGCTGCATCTGTGCGCGTTGCTCTGGAGTCATCGAATTGAGCATCGCCTGAGCAGCTGCCATTCGTTGCGCCATGATCTCAAGCAGTTCATCGAGCGTTTCTGGATTCTCGGGAAAGAAGTCGCCGAACTTTTTCATGAAGTCTTCAAACTTCGGATCCTCGCCCTGCTGGCGACGCTCGAGCATTGCGTTCAATTCCGACATCATGTCTTTCATTCGCTGCATGTCGGCAGGAGTGAGTTTTTGCATCTCCCCTGACATCTGATCCAGATGCTGTTGCATCAATTGCTCGCGAAGCTTTTCGAGTAATTGTTCAAAACGCAATTGAGCTTGTTTCGATTGAAAGTCGTAGTGCTGAAGTTCGGCAATCTTGCCTGCCAGGTCCGCAGGCAACATGTCCAGACGAAAATTACGTTCCATCGCAGACTGCTCTGCCATTTCTGCTCGACGCTGATCACCAGAGTTCTTTGCTTCCGACGTGTAATTCTCGATCGCGTGACGCTCTTCGTCTACGACATCATTGAGTTCGTCTGCGATCTCCGAAAACACGCCGCCTAGATCTCCGCGCTCCTGAATTGACTCACGCTTTTCGCGCAGTCGTTCCATCATTTCGCGCATTCCCGCAATCCGGTCGCCGTTCATGTCGCGCATTCCGTCTTGCATGAGCTTGCGCAGTGCGCTGTTGACATCGCCGTGGTACAACAAATCGTCAGCGAGTTCACCCAAGAGGCCTTCTGCATC
>WLPO01000102.1 GCA_009698745.1 Actinomycetota bacterium | reverse complement strand
TCACGCGAGAAAGGCGAGAAATATGTCAGATAATTCATCAGGATCAACAGTTCAAAAGAATGAATCATTCCTAGCTAAATCGGTTGTCGGTCTCATGTTTGTTGCCGTTTCAATCGCTGCACTTGTGTTGGGGGTGGTGGCTGTTGTCGCTATCAATAACAACAATGGTGGTTCGTCATCGTCGAGCTCGTCAGCTGCGGGTTCGACAACCACAGTGCATGTGCGAATGACCGAATTTGCAATCACGATGTCGCCAGCGACTATCCCGCCTGGGGATGTCGATTTTGACATTACGAATGCTGGAACACTTGAGCACAATTTTGCGATTAAAGCTCTTGACAAAAGAACTCCATTTCTCAAGGCCGGAGAAACTGCACACCTCTTAGTTTCTGGCATTGAAGCAGGTGCTGTCGCAATTGTCTGCGAAACTGCGGGGCACGAAGCCTCTGGTATGAAAGCAACATTGACCGTTGCGGAGGGCTCATCATCTTCGGCTAGTGATACCACCATGCCAATGGCTGCAGTGACTTGGCAGCAAATGGATAAGGCAATGGAAGACGTTGCAATGAAGTTTCCAGCCAAAACTGAAGGCGTTGGTAATCAGGAGCTCGAATACACCATGTCGGCTGACGGATACAAAGAGTTTGTCCTCACAGCCAAAATTGTGAAGTGGGAAGTTGAGCCAGGCAAGTTCGTTGATGCATGGACCTATAACGGGATGGTGCCTGGTCCGGTTATCCACGTAAATTCGGGCGACAAAGTTCGCATCATTCATAAGAACGAACTTCCAGAGTCCACTTCGTTGCACCTTCACGGAGTGCGAGTACCAAACGCAATGGACGGTGTAGACCCTTACACGCAAAAGCCAATTGAGCCAGGAGCCACATTCAACTACGAATTTGTAGCTGATGGTCCGGCAGTTGGTATGTATCACTCACACCACAACGCACAGGTTCAAATTCCAAACGGAATGGCTGGTGCATTGATCATTGACGATTGGAAAACTCTCGCAATGAAGGCTGCTGGTGGTCGAACAGGTGATACAGATGGCAAAGCTGAGCAAGAAGTGGTGATGGTATTAAACGACGCCGGCAACATTGGTCTCTCGTTGAATGGCAAATCATTTCCTGCAACCACGCCGTACACATTGAAAGTGGGTGAGACCATGGTTGTGCACTACTACAACGAAGGTTTCATGACGCACCCAATGCACATGCACCAACCAACAGGTTTGGTCGTGGCACGTGATGGAAATGTGCTTGAGTCGCCATACTTCGCAGACACAATTAGCGTTGCCCCAGGTGAGCGCTGGACTGTGGTGTACACCGCAAAAGATGCTGGTGTTTGGGCATGGCACTGCCACATCCTCACGCATGCCGAAACCCCACAGGGCATGCGCTACATGGTGACTGCAGTCATCGTTAGCTAGTTGGTTTACCCTTCGGGGCTGTGTAGCGAGGGGGACTTCGCTACACAGCCCTTTTGGTATTTGCGGGGCGATTCGCCCACTTGGTACCAGAAGCGAGATACTTAATAGGTGGCAAGCAAGCGGGCAACTGATCTCACCAAGCGCCTTAACTCAACTACAGGTGGTCGCGAATTTGACCCTGCAGATCTAGAGCGCGTTACACGGGGCTTCATTGCTGCACGCACCGAGGACCAGATCGTTGACGACAAAGGTCGCAAGGTAATTGATACCGCTGCATACGATTTCTTGCGAGATGGCCGTACAACACCCGACACGGTAAACCCACACCTGTGGCGCCATGCAACGCTCAACGCTCATCACGGTTTGTTCGAGGTTGCTCAAGGCGTGTGGCAGGTGCGTGGGTATGACATCTCAAACATCACTTTTATTCAAGGCGACAAGGGCTGGGTGGTTATTGATCCGCTCACGAGCGACTTCACAGCTCGAGCATCACTTGAGTTGATCAACAAACATGTTGGTGAGCGTCCTGTAACAGGGGTGATTTACACGCATTCACATGCTGATCATTTTGGCGGGGTGCTCGGTGTTACAACGCGAGCTGATGTGGATGCCGGCAGGTGTGTGGTGATTGCACCTGAAGGGTTTTTGTATGAGGCGATTGCTGAAAACGTAATTGCTGGGCCAGCAATGGGCCGACGTGCGACATATCAATTTGGGCCACTCTTGCCAGCCAGTCCTGAAGGTCATATTGACTCAGGTCTTGGCAATTCGGTACCTACAGCAGCACCGTCATTAGTGGCACCAACGCATGACGTCACGTTCACCGGCGAAGAGTTAGTGGTCGATGGCGTGCGGATTGTGTTTCAGATGACTCCAGAGACCGAAGCACCGGCCGAAATGAACTTCTTTTTCCCAGACTTCGGTTGGTTATGCATGGCAGAGAATTGCTCGCACACGATGCACAACCTCGTGCCAATTCGCGGTGCGCAGGTGCGTAATGCGCTGAGCTGGTCGAAATACATCAATGAAAGCATCGAGTTGTTCGGTGCTGACACCAAGATTTTGTTTACGTCACATAACTGGCCGCGATGGGGGAATGAGGACGTTCGAGAGTTTTTGATCTTGCAGCGCGACTTGTATCGCTGGATTCATGATCAAACTATGCGTTGCGCGAATCAAGGCATGACACCACTTGAGATCGCTGAATTTTTGAAGTTACCCGACGAGTTTTTGGCCAATGAGCACACTCGTGGCTTTTATGGCGACCTCGTACATAACTCAAAGGCTGTGTATCAGCGATATCTCAGCTGGTATGACGGCAACCCAGCAAACCTCAACAAGTTGCAGCCAACTGATGCGGGCAAGCGGTATGTAGACCTTGCGGGTGGAATGGATGCGCTGCTGGTATCGGCACAGCAGTCGTTTGACGCCGGCGACTATCGCTGGGTCGCAGAACTTGTAAATCATGCAGTGTTTGCAGATCCAACCAATGTCAAGGCGCGCGAGCTGCAGGCAGACACGCTCGAACAACTTGGGTACCAGTCAGAGTCGGCAACATTTCGTAATGCGTATCTGATGGGTGCTCAAGAACTGCGCCAAGGCCCGCCTCCGCCAGTAGAGGTTGGCGCACGGGCTCGAGGAATGACGCGCGCGATGACAATTGGTCAAGTATTTGACACATTGGCAGTGCGGCTCATTCAAGAGCAGGTTGGTGGGCTCACGACAACGGTTAATTGGAACTTTACGGACATGCCTGGAACGCCAGATCAATCGTGGATATTGGCACTTTCAAATAGGACGCTTGTATCAACGCAAGGACGTCACTCCGATGCTGCTGATGCAACTGTGCATATAAAAAGAGAAACGTTGTTAGATGTGATTACTCAGGCCACCACGTTCGTTCATGAAATGACAGAAGGTGCGATCACTGTTGACGGTGATGCAGGTGCACTCTTAACAATCTTTGGAAACCTA
>WLPO01000101.1 GCA_009698745.1 Actinomycetota bacterium | reverse complement strand
TACCCAATCCGCTGCGGCGCGCCACCACTCACCTCCAATGCAACTGCTCGGTAGGCCTTTGCGCCAGCCGAGTTGGAGTCGAATGTGGTGATTGGTTTGCCATGCGATGGAGCCTCGGCAAGACGCACGGTGTGCGGAATAACGGTTTGACAGACTTTGTCGCCAAAGTGTTCGCGCACTTCGTTTACAACATCGGCAGACAACTTGGTTCGAGTATCAAACATGGTGCAGATAATGGTGCTGACTGCCAAGTTTGGGTTGAGGTTTTGGCTCACCAGGTCAACGTTGCGCAACAACTGCCCCAAACCCTCAAGTGCGTAATACTGACACTGAATCGGCACGATTACTTCGCGCGCTGCGGTCAGACCGTTGACTGTCAACAGACCAAGCGATGGCGGACAGTCGATCAATACGTAATCAAATTGATCCAATACAGATTCGATCGCCTTCTTCAGCCGAGTCTCTCGACCCATGGCAGGTACTAGCTCAATTTCGGCGCCGGCTAGATCAAGGTTCGATGGAGCAACAAACAAGTTACGAACCGCGGTTGGTTCAAGACAGTCCTCCATTGGGGTGTCGTGCAGCAACACGTCGTACACACTGGTTTCCATCTCGCGGGTGTTCAGACCAAGGCCAGTAGAAGCATTGCCCTGTGGGTCAAGGTCAACAATCAGTACTCGATATCCCTGTTCAGCCAAACAAGCACCCATATTGATGGTGGTTGTTGTCTTGCCTACGCCACCCTTTTGATTGGCCATGGCAATGACCCGAGGTACGGGGTGTGGAGCGGGTTGTGCCGTATTCATATCCCTTATATTCTACCGAGGGTCGACCAACCAACGGGGGATACGGTTCCCTCTACCAACTGACTTCGCCAGGAATGTTCCACGTGGAACATTCGGGGCTGAAATGAGGGGTTTGGGGTCTACAAATGTTCCACGTGGAACATTGCAACCGGACCAAGCCTGGTTGGAGCGGAAACTCCAAGCTTTCCCAGGTCTACATCTGCCCAGCGATCTGGGCTTCCAGGTGGAGGTTCGCTCACGACCACGCACCCGCCCAGTTTGACCAAACTCACGGCCCATTGCAGGGTTTGAAGTGGAGGACCAAAACCTCTGGCGCATGCAGCATCGAAGGCGTGGGCAAAACGATCCTGGTTTCGCAATACCTCGACATCTCCACACACCACTTCGACCTGGTTTTGGATCCCCAACGATTGCACCGAACGCAGAAGTGTGTCCGTCCGCTTGGCACGGCGGTCGATCAGGGTCATCCGAATTTCTGGGCGGATAACTGCAATGACCAGGCCTGGAACTCCTGCTCCGCTGCCCAAATCAACGCAGGATGTGACTCCGACGGGAAGTGCATCGGCAAAAGACGCCGCATGTTCAATGATTTCGGACAGGGGGGCAGTCCCCAATGCTCCGATTTTCTGGGCCTCACCGAAGATACGGCGAAGACCTGGGTGATCTGCGGGCTTCATGGTACGGGCTTTATTGTATAAGCCCGGTGCTTACAGGGCTATTCAGCTATTCGGTGGCTTCGGCCAACGCAACCACAACCCGGCGATGCGGATCTTGGCCTTGCGAGTGTGTGCTCACGCCGGTCGAGTTGACAAGGGCGTCGTGCACAATCTTGCGGTCGGCAGAGTTCATCGGTTCAAGCACGCGTGGTTGACCGGTGGCAATAACGTCATCTGCGACTTTCAGAGCAAAACGGCTCAAAGCCTCGCGACGGCGCTCGCGGTAGCTACCAATATCAACGCGCATATGGGTGTCATGGTCGCCAAGGCGGCGCTGGCTCACTACGCGAGTGAGGTCTTGCACGGCCATCAATGTGGCGCCGCGCTGACCAACAAATACAGAGACATCATCGCCCAAGACGTTGATGTCGATATCTTCGCCGTTCAGCGTGGATGTCACTTGGCCAACCAGGCCAGCAGCGGTCAACATTCCTTCAAGAAATGTGGTCGCTGCAGCACTCACAGTGGCTGGATCTACTGGAGGGCCTTCTGGGCGCGGTGCCCGCTCAGCATCTGATGCTTTTCGTGGCTCGCGGCGTGGTCGATCTGATCCGGCTGCCGACTTTGGTCCGCGGCGGCCCTTCGATGCATCGCCGTCTTTGCTGGTTGCACGCTTTGGACCACGATCGCGGCGCTCTGGCTTTGACCGTGGCGCTGTTGGACGAACTCGTGCGCGAACTCGTGCTTCGCCGCGTGTGCGTCCAAACAAACCAGGCTTTGGTTCTTCAAGAACATCGAACTCGGCATCTTCTTCTGAAACACCCAACTGATCAAGTGCCAAATTTTTTGCTGCTTCAAGTGTGTCAGCAGTTGTTTCTACCCATTCCATACATTTCCTCGTTGCTTATTTGATGTGGCGAATAAATTAATTATGGTTTTGGTCGGCGAGCAACCGAACCACTTCGATTTTTTCCTGGAGCTTGCGGACGTCGCGAAGTGCCAGAAGATTTTCCCTTAGGGGGAGTGACGCGCTTGCTCGAAAACGGCGCATCAGGATCTGCTGCAGGTTTGATTTCCTTTTTGTTGTCTTTCTTGTCTTTTTGATTCATGTCACGTGCTTGAGCGCTTGCAACTTGTGCTTGGCGTCCCAACGACGAATCGTGTCCATAAAAACGTTTGGTGATGTAAAACTGCTGCACGATGCGAATGATTGCCTGCACCATGTAATAAACGATCAAACCAGTAGGAAGGAAGAGCTGAAAAACAGCAAATAACACTGGCAAATACTGCATTAATTTGGCTTGGCTCGCCGACATGGTTGGGCTTACTGTGCGCGATGCAACCATTTTTTGTTGCACGAAATACAAACCGGCAAGCAGCGCAACAAAGCCGACATAGATCATGCCTTTGCCAAAGCCGGCCTTTACTGCAGCGACTGGAGTCTCTGCGAGATCCAAACCAAATGCAAGCATTTTTGTTTTGCCGAGCAACGAGTTGTACAGATCTGAAGTGTGATCGAGATATTTCGGAACGAACGCTGTGCCCGGACCATCGGGACGATTAATCAAACCGTGCAGCGCACGGAACATGATGATGAACACCGGCATCTGCGCGGCAATCGGCAAACACGAAGCCATTGGGTTGACTTTGTGTTCCTGATACAACTTCATCATCGCTTCGTTTAATTTTTGACGATCACCTTTGAACTGCGCTTGAAGACGTCGCATCTCGGGTTGCAGTTTTTGCATCTCGAGCATGCCTTTGGTGCTCTTGAGCGTGAGTGGTGTGATGAGCAGCATCACGACAACTGCCACCGCACCAATCGCCAAGGCGTAGTTGTGGGTGAGCGAATAAAACTGAGCGATTAATCGGGAAGCAAGTTCAAACATCTGGGGTCAACAACTTTCGTGGGGGCCGTTTTGGCCAGTAGAGACGGTAGGCGGT
>WLPO01000100.1 GCA_009698745.1 Actinomycetota bacterium | reverse complement strand
GATGATGCGAGCACTTCATCCGAGATCGGTGATGCTCCGTACAAAATAAGTTTGAGACTCGAAAAATCTGCTTTGTCCACATCGGGAACCATCAACATGAATTGCAGTAATGCGGGAACTACGAATCCATGTGTGATGCGTTCTTCACCGATGAGTTTCACTAGCTCAACTGGATTGACATCGCGCACGATCACCGAACATGCTCCAACAAATTGACCCGCAGTTGCCCAGCCGCCGCCGCCGATATGAAACAACGGCATGGCCACCATGCTGACAGTTTGCGGCGTCAGTTTCCAGAGATCTTTTGCGGTCGGCATCAACGCAAAAAAGTTGTTGTTTGTGAGCATGACACCTTTAGGTCGTCCAGTGGTGCCACTCGAGTACAGCTGAAATGCGACATCCTCGTGACTTGCTTCGACGCCTGGGTCTTCGTCTCTCCCACTTGAGATAAATGAGTCGTATGACTGATATTTGGAATGACCACCGATTACGACGATCGTCTTTACCGAAACAAGTTCATCGGCAATCGCATCCAAAATAGGCACGAAGTCTGGGCCAACGATCAGCACTTTGGCCGCTGCATCATTGACGATGTACAACACCTCTGGCCCGACGAGTCGCCAGTTGACATCGACGCTCACCGCGTTGAGCAGCGCACAGCCGTACAGCACTTCAAAATGTTCGATCGAGTTCTTATCAAGAAAAGCCACTCGATCTTGCACACCGACACCGGCAGTGCGAAGTGCCTGCGACATTTGGCAGGCTCGGTGATACAACTGCGACCACGATTGCTTTTTTGTTCCCTGAATCAACGCAGTACGTGTTCCGTGCTCTGCACTATGACTGCGAACAATGTCTGCCAAGTTGTTGATGTCGTTTGCCATGACCAAAAACTAGCAATCTTGCCAAAACCCCACAAGCGAGCAAGCCTTCATATTTCCCATACAAACCAAGTAGTTTTAGGCGCTGAGAAGAAAAATTGTGATCACAACATCCACTCACCCTTCGTCTGAAGGCACCCAACTTTCGGTCTATGACTATGCGCCAGAGTCGACCAAACAACTTGTGTTGCTGTCACATGCGACAGGATTTCATGGTCGAGTGTTTGACCCGGTTGCCGAACATTTGCAAAATAATTTTCACTGCTACTCGTTTGACTACCGCGGTCATGGTGATTCGGAATTGCCAACTGACTGGAAAGCAAACTGGAGCGGTTACGGCGATGACGCACTCGCAATTGCGCGGGTTATTGCAGCTGGGAAGTCTTCTACAGCGGCACCGATTATTGGTGCTGGACACTCGATGGGTGGAGCAGCACTTGTCATGGCCGCGCTTCGTGCGCCAGAACTCTTTCGCGCACTAGTGCTCTATGAACCAATCATCTTTCCGCCCCAGATACGAGTTGGCATGACCAATGCGGGAGTCCCAAGTCCACTTGCAGACGGAGCGCGCCGTCGCAGAGGCATCTTTCCTTCATTTGACGAAGCGATCACCAACTACTCGTCAAAACCCCCGCTGAATGTGATGCGGCCTGATGCTTTGCGTGCGTATGTGATGCATGGTTTTCGCACTCAGCACGACGGCATCTCAATCAAATGCTCGCCTGAACACGAGGCCCGCACGTATGAGATGGGCGCAATTCACGAAACCTGGAATGACCTGCCCAAACTGCGGGTGCCCGTTTGGCTAGTTTCGGGAGAAGTGATTCCTCATACACCAGGCGCAATTGCCGCTCTCATCGCTCACGAAGTACCTGGCTCAACACTTGTGCAATGGAATGACCTCGGACACTTTGGTCCAATGCAAGATCCACAACGATTCGCGCAACTTATCTCACAGGTAGACGCGGCAACAGCGTGACAGAAGTATTTTCGCTTCCAGAAACTTTGTCACCGTCGGGTACGGGTACATATCAAAATTGCCCATTGCAATTTCGATTTCAAAACATTCAAAAACTTCCACAGCCACCCGGTGCAGCTGCAGTCAAAGGAAACGTGGTGCACCGAGCACTCGAGCTACTTTTCCAACTCGATGCCCCCCTGCGCACACACGCAGCCGCACACGATTTTTTGGCAACAGCAAAAACCGAATTTGAACCGACGTACGACATCACGGGACTCAACTTGACAGCCGACCAAGCCAGCAAATTTTGGGCCGACTGCACCAATCTCGTTGATAGCTACCTGCGCATGGAAGACCCGACAACTGTCGATGCGATAGAAACCGAAATGTGGGTAACTGCCCCGCTTGCCAAAGTTGCGTTGCGCGGCATCATCGATCGCATTGAACGCGATCCAAATGGAGGCATCGTCATCAGTGACTACAAGACTGGCAAAGCCCCGCGAGACATTGATGTTGAGGGCAAGATGATGCAACTACAAATGTACGCATACATGTTGCGCGAAATGCGCGGCGAGTTGCCTGTATCGCTACAACTGCTGTACATCAAAGATGGCATTCGCCACGTACGTACCCCAACAGAACAATCAATGCGTTTTGTGCATACGCGCACCAACGCGTTGTTCAACGCAATTGAGAAGTCGTGCGCCACGTCATCCTTCCCCACCAGGAAGAGCGGACTGTGCAACTTTTGCAATTTTAAATCTTGGTGTCCAGAGTTTGGCGGAGACCCGTCCAAGGCCGCCGTCGAAGCTCCCATCAAATATCCAAGGCCGACTGAATGAATACCGATGACAACGCCAGCAACAATGCACCACGCCAACTCTTGCATTTGCGAATGGATACCGCGGTCGACAACGCACTCGAGCACATTCGCGATAACAAAATTGTCATTGTTATTTTCTCGATCGCAAGTGCTGTCGGCGACTTCGGATTGCTCTGGCACATCATCGGGCTCGTGCGCTCGATCGGCAGTGTTGACCGACTGCATCAAGCACTCATTTTTTCAATCCTGATTGGGCTTGAGAGCCTGATCCTCAATCAGGGCATCAAGCGCCTCTTTAGGCGCTCTCGCCCCACCGAAAAGGGTGACACTCGGTTTGCGCTGCGCAAACCGCGCACGTCGAGTTTCCCTAGCGGGCACTCATCATCGGCATTCTTCTCTGCACTCGTGCTGACGTATTTCACCTCGTGGCCTTGGTGGCTGTTGTTCTATGCGTTTGCCCTCATCATCACAACGAGCCGAGTTGGTGTACGCATTCATCATGCGAGTGATGTCATCGCGGGCGCATTTGCAGGCACGCTGATGGGCGTCGTTGGATTACTGGTGTTGCGCCATTACGGCGTCTAACAAATTTGCGATTTACGCTTCGCTGGAAGATGCAGCGTTTGCAGTGAGCAACAAGCGAACATCGAGCAACAAGTCTGATACTTCGATGGTCGATACCAATTCGCGATGCAGCATTTCGGCCAGTGCCTTGTCGATGACGGTCAGGGCTTCGGTGATAACTGCAGTTTCGCGTGAATCGGTCATGGCATGACCATACCTGATCGGTGTCACAAAATCGCGACACTG
>WLPO01000010.1 GCA_009698745.1 Actinomycetota bacterium | reverse complement strand
ATGACCAGTTGAAAACCACTCGTATCACCATGTTCGAATTTTCGTCGTACCAATTTCGCATTAGGCATAGCCGAAAAATCATTGACAAAGTCTGGAGAGATAATGGTGACATCGGCGCCTTCATCGGCAATTGCTTTTGCTTTGCGAAATGCAATGCGTCCACCACCAACGACGAGAACTTTTCTTCCTTTGAGATCAAGAATGATAGGAAGCACTAGTTGCCTGTCGCAATAAGTTCGCTCACGGTTTGTGGGTCGCGTAGATCGAGCCCTGCGGTTTCACCAATCACAATGATGCTTGGGGCCTGGGCCTCGGCAAGGTGTGCTTCGTTAAGCGTGATGCGCGAAATGGTTTGGTCCGCACGTGTTCCGTTGCAAATAATTGCAACAGGAGTTGACGGCGCCATGCCGGCGCTGAGGAGGTCTGCAGAGATCTTTGGCAGGTTTGCCGTTCCCATGAGCACCACCAAAGTTGCTCCAGTTTTTGCATGTGCCGACCAGTTGACGCTTTCATTTGGGTCTTCGCAATGCCCGGTGACCACGGTGACAGCACGAGCGATGCGTCGATGTGTAACAGGGATTCCCGCCAATGCAGGAACTGCAAACGCAGATGAGATTCCCGGAACTATTTCAAACAACACTCCGGCACGAATAAGAGCTTCAGCTTCTTCGCCACCTCGACCAAATACAAATGGATCGCCTCCCTTGAGACGCACCACATGTTGATGGTTGCGACCAAGATTGACAAGCAATTCATTAATCAAAACCTGTGTGTGGCTGCCGCCCGCACGTTTACCGACATCGATGCGCTCAGCATCTGCGGGAATCAAGGCCATGATGTCGTCAGAAACCAAACGGTCGTGAACAACCACCTGCGCACTCGAGATCAGACGAGATGCCTTGACGGTGAGCAGATCTGGGTCACCAGGTCCAGCACCAATGAGATACACGGTCATGCGTTTTCCTTAGCAAGCTCTACCGTTGCGCGTGTCAGTGTGCCGTCTTGGGTGACATGCAATCCACATTCCGTCTTGTCGGTACCTGTCCAACGACCCGAACGGGCATCGCCATCGACAGATGCTGGTTGCGTGCACGGCCAGCAACCAATAGAGGAGTAGCCCTGACCAGCAAGCGGATGTTCTTCGAGTTGGTGCTCTTGCAAATAGCTGGTGTAGTCGCGCTGTGTGAAATTGGCCAACGGATTGATCTTGATGACATCACGCAGCATGTCGTGGCTAATCAGCGGCGTATTCGCACGACTTGTCGAATCGTCTCTACGTAAACCAGTTACCCAAGCCTTCTTCGAGATCAGCGCATGCTCGAGTGGAGCTACCTTTCGGATTGCGCAGCAGGTTGCAGTATCTCGCATCCACAAGTCATCAGGTTTTACTGTTTCGGCTGGCGTGAGCACAACGAGTTTGCCTTTGAGACTGTCTGCAATGTTGTTTGCATACCACAGGGTTTGGGCAAATAGGTATTGAGTGTCGATGAGTGTCACCGAAGATGAAACAACGGTTGACCACGTCATGTGGGCGATAACTGGGTCACCAAAACTTGATGTGGTGATGAGTTCATCTCCAAATTGCTCATATGACCATCGGATTATTTCCTGTGGAGTCAACGTTTCAAATCGTTGATTGAGCGCAGCAATTTCACTCGTAGACAATGGGGATGATTGCATCAGACTGCGCACTCCGAGTCGCCAACTTCGGCAACGAATGGGCCGGTTTCACCAAAATCAACAAAGAAATCTGGATTCTCTTCTGGCAATGGGAAGTGGTCGAGATCTTGGAGCCCCTCAGCAACAGCAGTGACACCGCCAACTCTGTCCATCCAACCGCGGAAGGTTTCTCCAGCATTGCGCTCAGACGCAAAGCGTCGAACAACGCGAGTAACGGCTTGTGGGGCTGCCTTTGCAGGAACGCGCAGGGCCTTTTCGCCAAAATTGATTTGCTCTTCGCCAACGTAACCGCCAAGCAACATTTGGTATCCCGGTGCGGCTTGTCCGTGTGCGCGTCGTTCGGCACCAAAGAAGCCGATGTCACTTGCGTGGTGTTGGCCACAACTATTGGTGCAACCCGAAATATTGATGCGGACACCACCAACCTCGGCGAGTCCTTCTTCTTCGAGTGCTTCACCGATTGCTTTTGCGAGCCCGCGCGATTGAGTAATTGCAATATTGCACGTATCCGATCCTGGGCAGGCGACAACATCTCGTGCGAGTTCTGCTCCAGGCGCAGCCATACCGATTTCTTCGAGTGCTTTGTACAGCACTTCGAGTTGGTCTTCTGAAAGCGCGCGGAATACCACGTTCTGACGGTTGGTAAGGCGAACATCAGCATTGAGGTCGCGCTGGATTTGCGCAAGCGCCCTGAATTGTGCGGCAGTGATGTCGCCAAGTGGAGCATAAGCAATTGCTGAAATAGAACCATTTGCAGTTCCACGAATGACACTGGTTTGCACCCAGCGCTTATACGGGTCATTTGATTTGAGCTCGACACTGACACCTTGTCCGACTTTGGTGATCTCTCCGCTTGCTGCAAATCCTGCAGCGGTATCGCCAACGGCAACAACTTCTGGTGGGATTCCGCCTGGCCATGATGATGAAGCGGGGAGTGTGTGACGCACTTTGATGACACGTCGACGAAGTTCATCGATGCCAAGTTGATCGACTACCCATTTCAAACGTGCGCGGAGTTTGTTATCACGATTTCCGGTTTGATCAAAGACGCGCAATGTTGCCTCGATGGTTGGCAACAAATCTTCGCGTGACGTGAAGTCTTCGAGTGCAAGCGCTGGGTGTGGGGTAGCACCTAGGCCACCTGCGATGTAGACGCGAAATCCAGGTTCAACTGTTCCGTCTTCATGAGTGCGAGTTGTAGCAACAACTCCGAAGTCGTTAAACATTGCCTGGCCACAATCGGTTGAGCAACCAGAGAAGTTGACTTTGAATTTACGTGGCAAACGTTGCCCGAGTGGATTGCGAACGAAATGACGGAAAGTAGCTTCGGCCCACGGAGTGACGTCGAGTTTTTCGTGAGGGCATGCACCTGCAAGATGGCAAGCCATGACGTTGCGCACGGTGTCTCCACAGGCTTCGCGTGAAGTTAAACCAACTTCAGCAATCTCACGCAGTAGTCCTGGCATGCGACGGAGCTCAACGAAGTGAAACTGAATGTTTTGACGAGTCGTGATGTGGCCCCAACCGCGGGAGTACTCAGTGGAAAGTTTGGCCATCAGTTCAAGTTGCTCGGGTGTGATTGTTCCTGCCGGCAGTTTGATGCGCACCATTTGGTTAGTGCCACCTTGGCGCTGTCCGTATACGCCGTTGTTCAAACGGATGACGCGGAAGACATCTTCTTCTATCTCGCCAGCAAGATATTGGGAGATCGCAACTTCAAATCGCTCGATGTCGGCTTGTTGCTCTTTGTACAGACTTCGTGTCTGCAGAATTACTGGTGCGATTCCCATGGGTTCCCTTTGTAGACCGAATCTCGGTCGTTTGATTAAAGATGACTAATATGGTCAACTTTATCGGGAATAGCCCAAATGGGCAATAGTTTGGTCTGATTATTGGCCCGGGTCTTGGCCGATCTCGCGCAAGCCGTCGTGCAGTGCCTTGCGCAGCTTGCGGGCCATGTCGGGAGTGAAGTGGCCGATTAAGCCCTCACCAGCGTGACCGATTTCGTCGATCGTGAGCACAATTCGTGGCACGGCGTCTTCATAGTCGTCGCTAACGGCTACACCCCACGAAATGAGTTTCGCATCGTCGTCGCCAACGGGGAGGTCGCCGGGCTGCATTGGATAATCATCAATGGATCTACGCATGATGTAATTCTGGCAGACGGGGAGTTATGCGAAGTATTTGACGCCTAGAAGCGAAACGGTGCCGATGCATGCCCACGACGTTAAGGCCAAAAGAAGTGGTCGTCCGCCAACTTTGATCAGGTCGCGTAGCTTCACCTCGGAACCAAGCCCAACAAGTGCGGCGGCCAGAGCCCACTGCTCAATTTTCTTCAAAGGCGTGAGCCAATCATCGGGAATCAAACCAATCGTTCGAAATGTCACCATGACAATAAAGCCGACTACAAACATTGGGACAAGGGGAGCCTTACGACCAGGAAAACGTGGTGTGATGCCAGCAGATGGGCGTTGGATCCACACACTGATTACCCCAATGAGAGGTGCGAGCAAAAGCACGCGCGAAAGCTTGACAACGGTGGCAGAGTGCACAGCGTCATTTCCGGCTGTTGACGAAGTTGCAATTACTTGAGCGACATCGTGCACACTTGCCCCAACCCAAGCACCAAATAAATGTGGGTCACTAAGCCCAACGACATCTCGTAGTAGCGGCAACACGGCGATCGCAAGGCTTCCGCACAGGGTGACAAGCGCAATCGCGTAGGCAACTTCCTCTTCGTCTGCATCAACTACACCATCTACTGCCGCAATTGCGGATGCGCCACAAATCGAAAAACCAGTTGCAATCAGCAAGGAAAGTGATTTTGAAACACCGAGTCGTGGTCCGAGCCATACAGTACCTGAGAATGTTGTGGCAACGACAACGAGCACAACAAGTATTTCACGACCACCGAGCTCGATGATCTGTTCCGCTGCCAGTTGGGTGCCCAAGAGCACGATGCCAAAGCGCAGTATCTTTTTTGCAGCGAATCTTTGCCCAGGCGCAAAAGATCCTGGTATCGAAATGATGTTTCCAATAAGTACGCCCGACACTAAGGATGCGACTAGGGGCGAAACGGCCTCAAATTTCCAATGGATTTGGAAACCCAAATATGTCACAGCACTTACGAATAACAATCCTGGGCCATATTTGCGAAACACAAGCAAGGGCGATGGCACAGTCAAATTGTAGAATAAAGGCGTGTCACGCGCCTCTGGTTCACAAACTTCACTGCTCAATGGGCGGGGTGAGTGGCGCACGATCGCCGTGGTTGTAGCGGTCTACGGCCTCACGGTGCTTACTGTGCTGAGGCACGAAGTATTGACACCGTGGTTGACCATTCCATTTTTGAGCGTGCTTGGTGCATGGCACCTCAGCTTGCAACACGAAACAATTCACGGCCACCCATTTCGCCGCAGATGGATAAACGATGCGATTGGGTCAATTCCTGTCACTCTGTGGATTCCTTATTTCAGTTATAAAAATGACCACCTGGAGCATCATGAGTCCGATCTCACTCACCCAGGTCTCGACAATGAGAGCTACTACGTGTCGCCAGATGCATGGGCGAGTGCGGGCCGAATTCGTCGGGCTGCCTACTGGGCTAACCGCACAATCTTGTTCCGCATGTTTGTGTGGACGATTGTGAGCACAGTGACATATCTCTGGTCCAAGATTCGGTTGATGTTACGTGGTGATAAGCAGACATCGTTCGCCATGGCGACCCATGTTGCTGGTCTTGTGGTGGTTGTCTATTTCGTTCGTTCGGTTGCTGGAATGCCGCTCTGGCAGTTTGCACTTGGCACTACTTATGGAGGACGAATCTTGAATGCGATTCGCCCATTTCCAGAACACAAATATCAGGCAGGAGTGGAAACCCGCACCGCGATGGTGATGGCTGGACCGTTTATGAGTTTGTTGATGCTCAATAACAACTTGCACGTTGCTCACCACGATGCACCCGGTGTGCCATGGTACGAATACCAAGCGCTTGCGCGTAAGACAAATGCTGTGGAACGCGCTCGCGATGCAGGCTTGTTGTACGAAGGTGGCTATGCCGAAGTGTTTCGTAAGTTTTCGTTTAAGCCAATGGGTGCGCCACTGCGCGACGGGGCGTAAATCTTCTGTTGCTTATCGAGTTGCAACGATAGGGAAACGCGGATCATTCAATTGATCGCCAAATGACAAGCCATTTCCGTCAAGGGGCGGCGAGGTGCGCCAAGGGCGCGAAGCAAACACTGCATCGTCGCCGACGTAACGAAAACTGACGGCGCGCCGGAGGTTGACTTCAGTGCCCAATGTGCCCGGGGCTGCGTGCAAAGTTCGATAGTGGAATGCCACAGCATCGCCAAGATTTACTGGGCAAGTGATCGACGGAAACGCGTCTAGTTCGCTTTGGTCGGGCAAAGTCACAAAATCTTTTGCTTGATCGACATATGCAGACTGGTCTGCAAATCGGCGGGGAATAAATCGCTTGTTCCACAGGTGGCTGCCGACAATGAATCGCAATGCAACTGATTCGGGGATGGGATCGAGGGGGATCCAGATGCTGACATTGTCCATACCGTCGACTCCGTAGTACGGGTCGTCATGGTGCCACGGTGTGACTTCCCGTGTCTGGGCTTCTTTGACGAGCACGTGTTCATGAAACATGCGCGCGGTCTTGGTTGCCATGAGGTCGAGTGCGGCTTGAGCGACCGAGCCGGTGTTGCCAATTTGTTCAAACTGTGGAATTCGCTGCCAGTTGACGTAGTCGTCAAAGAATCGACCGCTAGCGCCAGCCGGTGTGTATTCATTAGCCCATGGGCCAGGGGACTTCATGTTGGCCTCAACACCTTGCCGCAGTTGCTCAAGTGCTTCCAACGAAACAAGATTGTGCAGTACCACCACACCATCTCGTTTGTAGGTTGCTACAAGGCTTGGGTCGAGTGCCATGCACCTCACGCTAGTTGCCGGAACTTGCTGTGCAAATTAACGATATAAATAGAAAAGCCGCCGGCTTTCGCCGACGGCTTTTCAGAGTTCGTAAGTATTGAACGCTGATTAAGCGCGCAATCCCTTGCCAACCATTGAGATAACAGCATCCTTGACAGGAATCATTCCCATCACGATTGCACCGTTTGCGGTGTATGTCATCCAGTCATCGGAGAAGCTCATGCCCCAACCAGATGCTGGTGCCATTTTGAGGTACCAACACATTGCGATTGCAACGATGAGGCCCCAGTTTGAACCAACGATTGGAATCTTCTTGATGATTGCTGATAACTGAATCGTGCCCAATACCGAATCGACGACGGTCGTTACGGCACCAAGCAGAGCAGCTGCTAGGAGTAGGTATCCAAGTGTGTACATATTCGTATTTCCCCAGTTCTGTAGACGGGATGTCTACATATTCAACGGTAAGAAACGCAATTGTGTAAGTGGTGGATACCCACTCTGAGCCATATCTGGTAAGGATTTTGTTAGATTACAGTCGTATTACAGCGCATTTTTGACATCGCCTACCAATTGTCGGTGCGTCGTGATTCTTTCTTCTGGCTTTCACGGCGCTTACTTTCGAGACGCCTTTCAACTGATCCACGCGTTGGGCGTGATTTTCTACGCGGAGGGGTTGGGGGCATCGCAGCCGTATCGAGCATTTCGCGCAATTGAGCCATACAGAGTTGCCTATTTCGCCATTGGCTGCGACTCTTTTGGCTGGTGATTCGGATCTCGGCTGGAAGAAGCTTTTGCACGCGTTCGACAGCCAAATCTGAGCCAGTTATCTCTGATGTTGTGAGGGTCAACGTGGCTTTTGAGGAGGTTTTGTTGATGTGCTGGCCGCCGGCTCCTGTCGAGCGGGCAAACGTCCAATTGAGCGAAGCAAAGGGAACTACAAGTCCACGCGATGTGACGAGATCTTCATCTGCGGGCATGGGTATATTATGACGCGTGTCTGGTCCTTGGTCGCCACTAAAAATTCGAATCTTTCGGGCGCTCTGGATTGCAGGCCTGGTATCCAATATCGGCACGTTTATGCATATTGCTGCTGCTGGATGGACGATGACCACTTTGACCGAATCGCCAACACTTGTGGGGCTGGTGCAGACGGCGTGGGCGGTGCCTGGGTTTTTGCTCGCGCTGCATGCTGGTGCGTTTGCTGACATGGTCGACAGGCGTCGCCTTATCGCGATTACGCAGATCGTTGCGCTGTTTATCGCCGGTGCGCTTGCCGTTATGCAGTGGGGCGGTCATTTGTCGGTGAACTGGTTGTTGATTGGCACTTTTTTTGAGTCGGTTGCATTGACGATTTCGGCTCCTGCATTTATGGCTCTTACGCCTGAAATAGTTGATGTTGAGCACTTGCCGCAAGCAATCGGGCTCGACTCGGTTTCGCGCAACATTGCTCAGTCCGTAGGACCAGCACTCGCTGGTCTACTGATTGCCCTATTCAACCCTGGGGCAGTATTTGCGCTCAACGCTGTTTCATTTGTCGGCATCGTTTTTGTGACGCAGCGCTTTAAGTCGACGGCAGTCCGTGAGCCTCGTCGGCAAGGTGTCAATCACGCAATTGGCGAAGGCGTCAAACATATTGTTGGTGCAGCACATCTGCGCAACGTCGCCCTGCGACTCACGTTGGTACTCGGTGCCACATCGGCTCTCACTTCGGTGATGCCGGTCGTTGCGCGCAAGAGCCTGAACGTGTCGGCAAGCGGGTTCGGTTTACTCTCTGGCGCGTTGGGGGTCGGTTCGGTTGTGGCGGTGTGGGTGATGCCACGGGTACGTGCCATGCTGTCGACAGAGATGGTCGTGATCGTTGCAGCGGCTGTATGGTCGCTCGGCACTGCGGTGTTTGCCAACACGTCTCACATTTCGGTTGCTGTTGGCGCGATTTTGGTTTGCGGACTCGGAACAATGGCAATGCTCACCACGATGTTTTCTACATTTATGGTGCAGTTGCCTGATTGGGTGCGTGGGCGTGGGTCGTCGCTTGCGATGTTGATGGTGTGGCTCGGCGCATCAATTGGCGCTTTTGCGTGGGGATTGGTTGCTTCCAAGTATGGAGTCAGCGCCGCACTCACCGCTGCTGCCGGGGTAAATATCGCGGTTGCATTAATCAACCGTTGGGTATTGCCACTGAGAGCGGGTGACGGGGATCGAACCCGCATAACGAGTTTGGAAAACTCGGACTCTAGCCATTGAGCTACACCCGCGAAGGAACTTTCAGTTTATCGGCTCAGCCTGCTGAAGAAAAGTGACAACTTCTCGTCTCGCCGCCCAATTAGCAAAGAGATTAGGGTGATGTCAATGCCGATAGAACATGTTGACGTCATTGTGGTTGGTGCTGGTCTTACGGGGGTGAGCGCTGCATATCACTTGCAAACGATGAGCCCAGATCGCAGCTACGTGATACTGGAAGGCCGTGAGGCTTTGGGTGGAACATGGGATTTGTTTCGTTACCCAGGCGTTCGTTCGGACAGCGACATGCACACGCTTGGATACAGCTTTAAACCATGGACTGAGGCCAAGTCAATCGCCGACGGACCATCCATTTTGCAGTATGTGCGCGAGACAACGACACAGTTTGGAATTGAGAAGCACATCAGGTTTAAACATCTGGTGACGAAGGCCGAGTGGTCGAGTGACGACGCACGTTGGACTGTCACTGCGACACGCAGAGACACAAACGAGACGGTGCAGATGAGTTGCAACTTCTTGTTTATGTGCTCTGGCTACTACAGCTACAAGAGTGGTTACACGCCAGATTTTGTGGGTATTGACCGATTTAAGGGACGGATAGTGCATCCGCAAGAGTGGCCAGAAGACCTGGACTATGCAGGCAAGCGCATCATCGTGATTGGGTCTGGGGCAACTGCAATGACGTTGGTGCCAGCCATGGCGCAGACAGCCGCGCACATCACGTTGCTGCAAAGGTCGCCAACCTATGTTGTGTCAAGACCAGACTCCGACCCATTTGCAAATCGATTACGTAAATTTCTGCCATCCAAGATGGTGTACAGCATCACCCGTCTCAAAAACACCACGATGCAACAGATTGTCTACAAGCGCACACGTACCAAGCCTGAAGAGGTGAAGCAATTGCTCTTGGGCGGGGTGCGCGCAGAGCTTGGGCCCGACTACGACGTGGCTAAGCACTTCACACCCAAGTACAACCCATGGGATCAACGGTTGTGTTTGGTGCCTAACGGCGATTTGTTTAAATCGATTCGTTCGGGCAAGGCAACCGTTGTGACCGACACTATTTCGGGGTTTACCGAAACTGGCATCACGCTTGCATCGGGGGAGACTCTCGAAGCCGACATTATTGTGACCGCGACCGGTCTCAATTTGGTCACACTTGGCGAGATGGATTTTGTAGTTGATGGCAAGCCGGTTGACTTTGCAAAGACCTGGTCGTATAAGGGCTTCGGGTATTCGGGTGTGCCCAACATGGGTTCGGTCTTCGGGTACATCAACGCTTCGTGGACTCTGCGCGCCGACTTGATTTGCACGTATGTGTGTCGCTTGCTCAATCACATGGAAAAGACCGGTACAGAGATTTGTACTCCCGAATTGCGCGAGAGCGATCAGGGGATGCCGGAACGCCCGTGGATCGACAGCTTTACATCTGGCTACATGGAAAGGTCAATGCACATGTTTCCACGCCAGGGTGATCGTGAGCCTTGGATCAACCCACAAAACTTCAAGCGCGATAAAAAGATGTTCCGCAAATCACCGCTCGAAGACGGTGCAATGCGCTTCACCAAGTCGCGTTCCCGCGTCTAATCGACATCAACTAAAACACTTGCCGCGATGACAATTGACAAAATCAAAAGTTTGATTCGCACTATTCCAGATGTGCCATCGCCTGGCATCATGTTTCGCGACATTACGCCGCTCCTGGCCGACTCCGCTGGTCTTGAGCTCGCTATCTCTTCCCTCGCATCGTTCTGTGCTGTATCAAAGCCGCACAAAGTGGTTGGTGTCGAGGCCCGTGGGTTTATCTTCGCAGCACCTGTTGCGGTGCGCATTGGGGCTGGCTTTGTGCCAGTGCGTAAACCTGGCAAATTGCCGTGGACGGTTGTGAGCGAGTCGTACTCGCTCGAATATGGCACCGACACGCTCGAGATTCACGCAGATGCGGTAGGAGAGGGCGACTCTGTGGTCATTGTGGATGACGTGTTGGCTACAGGTGGCACCGCTGCAGCAACTATTCGTTTGGTTGAGGGTCTTGGCGCAAAAGTTGCAGGGCTGGTATTTCTGATTGAGTTGCCAGCACTTGGCGGTCGCAACTTAATTGAAGGCTATGCAGTCAGCTCGGTATTGAGTTTCTAAAAATACATCAGATCGTTATTCGTCGTCAGCGTCACTATCAGCATCAATATCGACAGATTCATCGGCGCCGGCAGGTAACTCGGCAATGTTCTGTTGCTTGCGCAGGTCGTCAATCTTTTTGGTCTCGCGATTGAGCCCCTTGAACCGTTTGCCGACAGTGAGGTCGTCGAGTTCTTCTTGCATGTTGTCAAAGCTCTTCTTGACCTTTTCGAGCGACTTGACATAGTTTTCCCACTGCTTGCGAAACTTGCCCATCATTTGCATAATCTGAGCAGCTGTTTCTTCGGTGTGGAAACTCTCGGTTGCCTGGCGTACAACAACCAAAAATGAATACAGAGTAAGAGGCGAGCACAAAACGACCTTGCGCTCTAGTGCCCAGTCGATCAGGGTTGGGTCTGCTTCGTGGATGAAAGCAGTAATACTTTCGTTGGGGACGAACAACAGCACATAGTCAAGAGAGTGCTGGGTTGTCGACACTACGTAGTCGCGTTTTTGTAGCTCGGTCACTCGTGCCCGTGCTGCGGTAATGAACTCGCGCTTGGCGATTTCTCGAGATGCCGCATCGGTAGCTGTCATGCACTTGGTATATGAATCCATTGGAAACTTGACGTCCATGTACAGCACACGGTTTGGCGGCATAAGAAATGTGTAGTCAGGGCGACCACCGCCGGAGATGGTGTCTTGTTTTTCGTAGTTGATGCCTTCGATGAGGCCTGCAGCATGCAACAAGTCTTCGGCCATGCGCTCGCCCCACTGTCCACGGGCTTGCGAACTGGACAACACGTTGTTGAGATTGGAGGTTTGTTGGGCAAGGGCAGCAACTGCCTCGTTGACGTTGCCGAAGCGCTCCACATTCATTTCGCGCAGGCGCTTGATCTCGTCGTCCATGAGCTGCATGCGTGCACCGATGTTGTCTTGCACTGTCTTGAGCGAAGCATCAATCTGTTCGGCGCGGCGGCCCAATTGTTCGCCACTGGCTTGAGCAACACGGTCGGATGCAAGATTGATCGAGTCTTGGCGGTCGCGTTGCGCGCGTTGGTCCAGTGCATTCAGTGCATCTGCCAGCGCAGCCTCGACTGCATTTGCGACTGCGGACTCGATGTCTTGACCATTGTTGGGGTTGGTGGAGCGACCCAAGTCGGATTGCCTACGTGAGAGATAAATTGCCGCTGATCCGACAACGAGCCCAATAACCAAAAATAGAATGTTGTTCATTACTGCAGATTACAGGTGGGGTGCTGCGTGGTTGCGCTGTCCCAGTTGCGCGGTTGGGCTGCGTCAGTCGCTAGTGCTGATTAGTCGCGCGGGTGATGACAGGCCACAAATTGGCCGGCACTGAGCTCGCGCAACTGAGGCTCTTCGGTTGCACACAGTTCGGTTGCGGCAGGGCAACGAGTGCGGAAGCGACAACCCGATGGCGGGTCGGTGGGGGACGGTGGCTCACCCTGCAGGATTTGCGTATGCAAAGTGGCTGTTGGGTCAGGAACCGGGATTGAACTGATCAGCGCGCTGGTGTAGTGGTGACGAGGTTTTGCATATAGGTCGTCCGAATTGGCGATTTCACAAATTTTGCCTAGGTACATCACCATGACTCGCGTGCTCACTGCTTTTACAACTGCAAGGTCGTGAGAAATGAAAACCAATGTCAGGCCGTACTGGTCCTTCATGTCTTGAAGCAGATTCAATATCTGGGCTTGAACGCTTACGTCCAAAGCAGAAACCGGCTCATCGCAGATCAGAATTTCTGGCCCCAGTGCAAGTGATCTGGCAATCGAAATTCGCTGACATTGACCACCCGAGAACTCGTATGAATGTCGATCACGAACTAATGCTGGGTCGAGTCCTACCGAGTTGAGCAGCTCATTGATCTTTGCATCTTGTTCTTCTGCTGTTCCACGTGACCAGATTTCTAACGGCTCTTGAATAATTTGAGTGACAGTAAACCGCGGGTCTAGAGAACTCACGGGATCTTGGAAGATCATCTGCATCTTGGGACGTAGTTGACGTAGCTCTTCTTTGGATGCATCGGTCAAGCTCTCGCCTCTGAATTTGACTGAGCCAGATTTTGATCGGACGATTTGCATCAAAGCTTTTGCAAGCGTTGATTTGCCACATCCAGATTCGCCGACAACCGCCAAGGTTTCGCCTTTGATCAGATCAAGACTGAGACCAGACACCGCCTTGACGTACTGATTTCCGGCAGTCTTGTATTCAACCACGAGGTCCTGTACGTCGAGAACGACATTTTCTCCACCTTGAAGATGTGCTTTTCCTGATCCAGCCATTAGTTCATCACTTTCAGGGGAAAGAAGCATCGGTACATGTGACCATTTCCTGCGTCAACAAGATCGGGATGCTCTGTGCGACATTTGTCTGTGGCGTATTTACATCTAGGGGCAAAGCCACAACCCACAAGTGGAATGGTTGGATCGGGTAGGCGACCATCAATGACCGGAAGCCTTGTGCCGCTTTTTGTTGTAATACGTGGGATCGAATTGATCAGCGCCTCTGTGTATGGCATTCTCACATTTCGGAACAAATCTTCTGTCTTTGCAAATTCAACAATTTCACCTGCGTACATCACCGCAATCTTGTCGGTGTGACCGGCCACGACGCCAAGGTCGTGTGTAACCAAAACCATCGCCATGTTGAGTTTTTTGCGAAGCGATGTGAGAAGGCTAAGGATCTGGGCTTGAACGGTGACGTCCAACGCTGTTGTTGGTTCATCGGCAAATAGGATTTTGGGACTGCAGGCGAGCGCAATCGCGATCATTACGCGCTGACGCATGCCACCAGATAGTTGCGAAGGAAACTTTTTCATCGCCTTCTCGGGCTCAGGAATTTGAACCAAAGTCAACAACTCAATAGCGTGCTTTTTTGCTTCCGCTTTGGACAAGCCCATTCGGACTCGTGGCCCTTCGGAGATCTGTGCACCTATGCGACGCACAGGGTTGAGTGCGGTCATGGGATCTTGAAAGATGATCGCCATTTCCGTGCCCCATTTAGACCTGAGTTCTTCACGAGTCAATTCGGTCAGTTCAACATCTTCCAACTTGACAGATCCCGATTTTTTGGCAGTACTCATGGTGAGTAGTCCCATAGTTGCTCGTGAAAGTACGGTCTTTCCAGACCCTGATTCGCCAACTATCCCGAGACTCTCTCCAGAGTTCAATTCGAATGAAACATCTTTTACTGCATGAAGAAGACCACGCGCAGTAGAAAATTTGACGTCAAGGTTTTTCACTTTGAGAAAATTGCTCACAGCTTTGACTCCCTGCTGTCCAGACGCTGGCGGAGTGCGTCTCCAACCTGGTTGCACGCAATAACGGTAAGCGCTAAGAAAGTAAGTGGAACAAGTAGCGATGCGGGTGCAAACTCAAGATCGCCTTGGGCGCGAGCAAGCATTGATCCCCAACTAATACCATCACCAACACCAATTCCGAGGAGAGAGAGTGCACCCTCGACAACGATGACAATTCCTACTCCAAGAAATGCAACGGCATAAATGGATGGAAGTACGTTAGGGATGATGTGGCGCTTGATTATCTGCGAATCCTTCATGCCCATTGATTTTGCTGCAATAACGAATTCGGAATTGGTCCATGCAAGGGTTGACCCGCGAGTGATGCGGCCCAAGATTGGAAAAATCACAATTGTGAGCGATGCAATGATCACTACGAGTCTGCGACTATCCGGCACTGGGACGGTGGGGTCGGAACTGCTAGCAAGCACTGCGATCAGAACAAGACTCAAAATGAGGTTAGGAATTGAAAGAAAAATGTTAAACACGACGCTCAATACATAGTCAGTTTTTCCTCTGACGTATCCTGCAGCAATGCCGAGGATTCCGCCAATCAGGCTTCCCAGTCCAACCGAAATAACCGCAATGGAGAGGGAGTTACGCGCCCCAACTACAACATTGGCCAATAAGTCATAACCGTTTGAGTCTGTGCCCAATATGTGTCCTGCAGTAAACAAACCCGCACCCGTGACATCAAAGTATTCGGTCGGGTCAGCTATTGGGAGCAGCTTGCCCGCAATTGCAAAGAAAAACATCAGTCCAATCCAGACAAAACTGACTTTGGAGAAAAGATTCAATTTTTTAAACATTGCGGTTTCTCGTTCTTGGATCGACAACGCCAATTAACAAGTCGGCAAGCACTGTAAACAGAATGAATGCAATAGCGATGAGAGCGATGTATGACTGTAACGCTATGTATTGCCGAGCAAAAATTGCGAAGGTGATCTGCTGGCCTAAACCACCTAATGCAAATATCTGATCAATGATGACGGTGCCACCAATGAGTGCGCCCATGTTGAGGGATGCAGTGGTGATCAGCGACGTGCTTGAAGGCCTGAGCACATGTTTGATGAGAACTCGCGAATTTGAAATTCCCTTTGAAACTGCCATCGTTACGTAATCTTGACGCAGCGTGGAAATAATCTCCGCTCTCAAGATTCGGGCATAGCTGGCACAGAGCGGAATGCTCAGAGAAGCAACTGGAAGAATTAAATGCTTGAAATGTTCGCCAAGCCCCTCTGCAATTGGAACGTAACCAATGGTGGGGAGGAGTTGGAGACGAACGCCAAAGAAGTACCCGAGCGATAGGGCCAGCGCAAAGCCCGGTATCGCAGAGCCAGCGAACAATCCCGTGCTGATGATCCTGTCGACTGCTTTGTCTGCGCGGTAGGCAGTGAGTAGTCCCAGCGGAATTGCGATAGTGAGCGAAACGATTTGGACATAGAGCATGATGAGGAGTGAGCGAGGAATTGACTGGGCAATGATGAGTGAAGTCGGACGCGTCGAACCTCCACTCATGAAGAATGGGCCAAAGTCCCCACGAACTAGGTCAAATATCCAGTGGGCATAAGAGGAGAACGCATTACGGTCGAGACCCAGCGCTTTGATTTGGAGGAGACGGTCCTCTTCATTGAAAGCATTTGTGTAAAAGTCTGCAGGACTGCCCGGCAATAAACGAACAATCAGCGACAACAAAAAAGTCGCGCCAACCAGGACTAAAAGCAGTTTTGTTAATGCTTGAAAGATTTGGTTGAGCTTGTGCAATCTGGTTACCCCATGTAGATCTAAAACCTAAACGCTAGCAAATTTAGTACGAACTTAAAAATCCCAAAGAAAAAGGGCCAGTGGAGAAAATCTCCACTGGCCCTATTTACTTTTTACTTCTTGACTTTTTACTTTTGGAGATAAACCCCTGAGTAGTTAATTCCATAGTTCGCTATTGCAATACCTTGTCCGCCTGAGACAAGAGTGAATTTGTCGTAACCCAAGAGCTTCTTGGAAGTTGCGACACCATATTGCTGACCAGGAACCGGAACGTTGAATGCATTCTCTTGGAGGTACTTAGTTACAGCCTTCCAAGCTTTTACACGCTTGGCCTGGTTGGTCTCACTCAGTGCAGTCCAGATAAGTTCGTCACGGACAGTGTCGGCGTGGCGAGTGGTGTTCAACTGCTTTCCGACTAGTCCGACGATGCCACCGCTTTCGGTGTTCTTCGTATTGCCTGGTTCACTGAACGCGTTTGAAGGCAGGAACGGCGCGATGAAATCTGTTCCCGTGTTTTCATACACGTTTATCGTGTTGAACTGGAAAGGGTTCAGTTTTCCCGCTGCAATTGCAGCAAAACCTGGATAAACCAAGGTGACCAAGTCTGCACTCGAATAGGTCTGGTTGATTTCTACCTTCATTCCAGCCTTTGTGAGCATTTTGACGAGGTACTTCGAGTTCTCGAGGCCACCGTCATCGCCTGTGCCAACTTGGATTGTGAAAGACAAATCTTTCCCAGTATCAGTTTTGTAGGCCGCAACTGCAGCTTTTGCCTTAGCCAAGTCAAACTTGATGGCGCCTGCAGTGTTGTACATGATGTTTTGCTTGCCAACGATGCTGTCACGCGCTTCGCCGAAACATGCACCATTCGTGCAGTTGCGTGCCTTGAAATAGGCATTTTGGTCAAACGCATAGGCCACAGCAAGACGTGCATTTTTGTTGTTAAACGGCTCGATTGCGACGTTTGGAGCAAAGACTGGATAGTAATTATTTTTGGTCAGTGTGACGTTCACTTTCTTGTCTTTCAACAAGGATGACATCTGTTTTGCATCACTGCTTGACGCAAACATTGCAAGATCAGCAGATCCGCTTCGTACTGCGTTTGCTCGCGCTGCACCACTTGGTACGTACTTGAAAGTGATTGAGTCGAGGTATGGCAACTTGATGCCGTCTTTGTCTTTGCGCCAGTAACTAGCATTCTTGACAACTTTGATGGTGTCGGTGTTGTAAGCACCGGACCATTTGAACGGTCCTGTACCTGCGGGGTTTTGCTCACAAGTTGTTTTGTCATTGATTGATGCCGTTGAGCGCAAGTAGAAACGACCTGATGCGTACATACTGGCCAGCAAGTCAACGCGAGCGTTGTACAGCTGAATGACGACGTTGTCACCGCTTACTGAAATACCGTCCAACTTGACGTTTCCAAGAAATGCGATACCCGAGCCAGCCAAGTGAAGGTTGGCACCAAGCCCGCGGCTCAGAGTCGTTTGGCCTTGAATGGTGTTCAAGTTGAGAGCAACGTTCGTTGGAGTGAGTTCTTCGCCGTCGTGGTACTTAATTCCCTTACGAATTTTGACTGTCCAGGTCTTGTAGTCGGCACTGTGAGAGTATCCCTCAGCCAAAAACGGAACGATTTCTCCGGTAGCTTTTTGCTCAAACAATCCCTCGAAGACGGACTTCATGACTGCCTGCGCACCGTTGCCTGGGTTGCCGTAGCAACGGTTTGTAAGTTGGTCCCACTGCACAACAGTGATGTCTCCGCCAGATTTTGTGTCTACTGCAACTTTTGCTGCGCTACTTGCAGAAACGCCGATTGATGAAACTGTAAGTGCCAGTCCCAGACCAATCAAGGCCTTTCTGAACAGCCCACTTCTCGTGGATGTTTGATTCATGTAGAAATTTCCCCCTGTTGATTCGTGTGAGGTCGGAATGACCCCAATCCGATTCGCTCACTCTATGGACAACGTGACGCATTCGTCAAGTCCCAAAGTGGTGTTTGGAGGTGCCCGGAGCCTTCTACAAAGAGGGTGAAAACGCTAGATCTGGACGGTGCGTAATTGATCGAGCGGTATGTGGCAGCGCATGAAATGCCCCGGTTCGACTTCGGTGAGAGCTGGCTCAACGCTTGAACAAAGATGCTCAACACCGCTTCCGGCCATGCGGGGGCAACGCGGGTGCAATACACAACCTGTTGGTGGGTTTGATGGGCTTGGTATTACGCCGGTGAGAGGAATGCGTTTGCGAATTGACCCATCGATGTTGGGCACTGAGGACAACAATGCTTCGGTGTACGGGTGGTGAGGTCCTTGGAAGACCCGATTGGACTCACCGAACTCGACAACGCGACCCAGGTAAAGCACCGCAATCTTGTCAGAGATATATCTGACAACTCCGAGGTCGTGAGATATGAAAATGAAACTTGTGCCGTCTTGCTTTTGCAGGTCGACCAGCAAGTTGAGGATTGTTGCTTGAACCGACACGTCAAGTGCCGAAGTGGGTTCGTCGCACACAACGAGCTGTGGTGCGCCAGCAAATGCGCGTGAGATAGCTACACGTTGTTTGAGGCCGCCAGAGAGTTGTACTGGTCGGGCACTGTGCAATGTTGCTTCAACACGCATGCCAGAAAGTAGTTCGTGTGCACGATCGGTTGATGCGTCAGCAGAAAGCCCGCGCAGTTTTTGCACGGCACGACCAACAATGCGAGTCACGCTGTGGCGACGGTTGAGTGCTTGGTCTGGGTTTTGAAACACGATCTGCATTGCACCAACATCTTTGACGTCACGCTTATTGAGAGTGCCGGCCAAATCTTTTCCGTCAAGCACAACATGGCTGCCGCTGTCAGAGCCGTACAGACCAAGAATGAGTTTGGCGATCGTGGTTTTGCCTGCGCCAGACTCGCCAACAAGTCCAAGTGTTTCGCCAACACCAACTTGTAGCGACACGTCGTTGACTACATGTACTGCGTTGCCGTCTTGGGTGAATGCTTTTGATAGGTGATCAACATCAAGTAAGCGCGTACCTGTAGTAGCGCGATTTGGGTTTTGGCTCACGCTGACAGTGACCGTGTCAATTGCGCGAGGCATTGACCCTGCTGTGTTGGTGTGGAAGCAGCGAGCGACATGGGATTGCCCAACCGAGACCATCTCTGGCTGCGTGGTGCGGCACTTGTCTTCGACCAATGCACAACGATCTGCAAACACGCAACCACTGAAGTGTGTGCCGAGTGCGGGAGGAGTGCCTGGAATCGTGTCGAGACGGTCGGTGTTTTTGTGCAAACCACCACGCGGGATACAACGCAACAAACCAACAGTGTACGGGTGGCTCGGATTGGAGAACAAATCTTCGGTAGCACCTTGCTCGACGAGCGCACCTGCGTACAACACGCCAACGCGGTCGCACATGTGCCGAATCACGCCAAGGTTGTGGCTAATGAACAGAACTGCAGTGCCAGACTCCTTACGCAGTTTGCGCACCAAGTCAAGAACTTCGGCTTCAACGGTTGCATCGAGGCCTGTTGTTGGCTCGTCCATTACTAGAAGGCGAGGGTTTGATGCAAGGGCCATGGCAATAACTACGCGTTGCGCCATGCCACCAGAAAGTTGGTGGGCGTATCTGCGCATGACCTTGGTTGGGTCGGCAATCTGAACTTTGACGAGAGCTTCTTCTACTTTTGCAAGTGCTTCACTCTTGGAGAATCCCTGGAGCTCAAAAACTTCTGCAACTTGCTCACCAATGCGAATGGTTGGGTTGAGAGCTGTAGCAGGGTTTTGGTAGACCATCGAGATTGCTGATTGTCGTAACTTGTTGATTTCTCCAGCACTCATGCCAACAATGTCTTGGCCTTCGAACAGGATTGATCCGCCAGTGATTTTGCCGTTGCGAGGCAGATAGCGCATTGCCGCAAATGCCGCTGTCGATTTGCCACAACCAGACTCACCTACAAGGCCGTACGCCTCACCTGGAGCGATTGAGAATGAAACTTTGCGTACCACTTCGCGGTCAATGCCACGAACGGTGTACGCAACTTCAAGATCGCGAAACTCGAGTGTCGGTGTGGTGCTCATAATTCGAAGATCTCCAGCAAACTGTCAGAGATCAGGTTGATGCTTACCGCGAGTGACGCGATAGCTAAAGCCGGGAACGCGGTAGGCCACCAAACATTTGAGTAAATATTGCCCCAGTTTTCGGCAATCTGTGAGCCCCAGTTTGGCGATCCGTATTCGACACCCGCGCCGAGAAATGAAAGCGTAGCGATTGCAAAAATTGCGTAACCAAGACGCACGGTGAATTCGACGATGATCGGTGGCAACACATTGGGCAGGATTTCACGAAACAAAATGTGTCGAGTGCGTTCAGTGCGCAGGCGTGCTGCCGCCACGTATTCGAGTTCGGATTCACCAAGCACGGCGGCACGAACGGTGCGCCCGATGTTTGGAGTAAAAACGAAACCAATCACGATGACTGTGAGAGTTGGAGATCTTCCTTCGAGGGCTGCGATTGCCAAGAGCGCAATGATCAACACTGGGATGGCAGAAATTGCTTCCACTAGTCGCATCACGATCATGTCGAATTTGCCCTTGAAGTAGCCAGTTGCCAACCCCAACGAAGTGCCAAGTACTGTTCCGAGAATTGTGGCCGAGAAAGCCATTACGACGATCAACCGTGTTCCTAGGATCACTCTCGAAAAAACATCACGGCCGTTGGCATCGGTACCGAAAAAGAATTTTGAAGTAGGGGAATGAGAGACAAAATTGAAGTCTTGGTCGCCGGCTCCATGTGGAGCAATGATTGAGCCGAAAATTGCGAGAATGATCCAGAAACTCAAGATAAATGCACCGACAAGAAAAGTTTTGTCTTTGAGGACGAGACTGATGCGCTCCCGACGGATTTGCTTGCGCTCAAGATCGGACTTATTCGCAATAGTGGATGTGGTTGACTCGGTCATTCCGAAACCTTCTGTCGAATACGTGGATTCAAAACCGCAAACAAGATGTCAGCAATAAGTTGGAACAAGACGATCACAAAACTTGAAATGATTACACCGGCTTGCAGCACTGAGTAATCGCGTGCGTCAACTGCGCCTTTCAGAATTGTGCCAAAACCTGGATAGTTGAACACGATCTCGACAGCAATAAGACCACCGATGAGGTAGGGGATTTGTGATGCAACAACGGCAATTGTTGGCAACAAGGCATTGCGAAGCACATGTTTAACAACTGCCTTACGACGAGAGAGCCCCTTGAGCACTGCGGTGCGCATGTAGTCGGAGTCGAGTGCCTCGATTACTCCGGCACGGGTGATACGTGCGATGTACCCAAACAACACAAGCAACAGTGAGATCGATGGCAAAATCAAATACCAAATCTGGGTGAGGAGGTCATGGCTACCTCTTCGAGGGAATGCGGTGACTGGAAAGATCTGGAAAATCACGCCGAAGACAAGAACCAAAAGAATCGCCCAAACAAATTCGGGAATGACAGACGCAGAAAGTCCTCCAACGGTTATCGCGCGGTCAATCTTTTTGCCTCTGTTCATCGCTGAGATAACACCGCCTGCGATGCTGACGGGAACAATGATGAAAAACGCAACACCGGCAAGCTTGGAAGAATAACCAATTGCCGGAAGTAACAAATCTGTGACAGGGCCGCGATATTGCATGGACTGTCCTAGGTTGCCATGCAAGAGGTGGTTGATCCATGTGAAAAGTTGCGAAAGCAGCGGACGGTCTAGTTCGAAAACATGCCGAAATTCTCTGAGGTCATCTTCTGTTGCGCCTCTGCCAAGGTATTGGCGTGCGACGTCACCAGGCAAGATGTGGGTCAAGAAAAAAACGATGATGCAAACAAGCAGGACCGTAATCACCGAGAGTCCAAGGCGCTTGAGGATAAACCGTTTCATATCTCGGTTGAGTGTAGTTAGGGAAACGAAGTAAGGACAATTACAAAATGAAAAGAGCCAGGGCTTTTGGCCCTGGCTCTTTTGACTTACTAGTTATTGGTTGATTATTAAGCGTTTTTTGCTTTTCTGGCGTCGAATTGACCCATGCCGTTAACAACCATTCCCTCGAGGTCCTTGCGGCCCGCGGTGATGAGGTTTGACGTGTAAGCAAGGATGTAAGGAGTCTCATCGAGTGAAACTTCCTGGATCTTCTTGCTAGCTGTCTTCTTTGCCTCTGGGGTGATTGCTTGTAGGTACTCGTCAATTGCAGCATCCATTTCGCGACTGTCGAGCTGTGCGCCGCTCCAGTCACCAGTTGAACGCCATTCGCGCATCAAGTATTGGTCAGGTACACCACGGCCTGCCCAGTCAACGATGCCCAAGTTGGAAGCCAACCATGAGTGATTGTCGAACTGGTTAACCGGTCCTGGCTTGGATGGGTACGGATCGTATGTGTAGTACACAGCCGAACCACCATCTGAACCGTCGATGACCAACGTGACTTCGATGCCGATTTCGGCAAATGAAGTCTTGATCAAGTTGGCGTACTTGTTGATGTCGTCACGTGCCCAAGATGACAAGTCAACCTTGAAACCGTTTGGAACACCAGCTTCGGCCATAAGAGCCTTTGCCTTCTCGAGGTCCTTTTCACGTTGTGGCACCGAAGTGTCTGCTGTGTTGTAAGGATCCATAACGCTGTCGTTACCAACACGACCGCCGATGCCCATCATGATGCCGTCGACATAGCCGGGGCGATCAATGGTGAGTGCAGCAGCCTGACGGATGCGCTTGTCCTGGAACGGACCAAAGTTGGTACGCATGTGGACGTGAGCGAAACCAGCACCTGCTGGAAGTGTCTCAACCGAGAACTTGTCTTTGTCAAGAGCGACTGCGTCAGCTGCTTCCAAAGCACCGATGAAGTCAATCTCGCCAGTCTGCAACTGTGGCAACGCAGTTGCCGCAGAAACGAATTGGACCAATTCAACTGTGTCAAACTTCGGCTTGAAGTCTTTGTCCCAGTAGAACTCGTTCAACGTATACACCGTGCTTTCGGTGTTGACGTGGCTCACCATTTTCCATGGGCCCGCTGCGATCATGGTTGATTCCCAACCAGCGCCACCGAATGCATCCTTTTTGATGATGCACATTCCGTAGCAAGCTGAAGAAACGAAGTATGGGAAGTTTCCGTTTGCTTGCAACAAGTTGAACTGAATTGTGGTTTCGTCAACTTTTACAACGCCAGCGGCATCCAAAATGTTGTCGTAGTTACCCTTTGAACGCGAAACACCCTTTGTGATGTCTTCGTCAAAGATTGCGGTGTAGGTGTAGACGATGTCATCAACTGTGAGCGGTGTGCCGTCGTTGAACATAACGCCTTCACGAATCTTGAACGTCCAGGACTTTGCGTCTGGTGTTGATGTCCAGCTCTCTGCGATGCGTGGCTCGAGTGAACCATCAGGAAGCTGCCATGTCAGCCATTCGCCGACCATGCTCAAGATGAACAATGAACCACCCGAGGTTTCCCATGGGGCTGCAACGTGCTCTTGTTTGCCAGTTGCAATTCTCAAAGTCTTGCTTTGAGTGCTGTCACCGGATGAGCTACCACCGCATGAAGCCAAGCCAACGACTGCAGCACCAGCAGCAACTGCGGCTGCGCCTTGTACGAAGTGTCGACGTGAAATTGCTGATGAAGCAATTTCTTTAATATCTTCATTAATTTCTGACATGTACTTCCCCCTGTTTGGTAATTGGTAGAAGTACTTTAGCCATAATTACTGGGGGATTGTCAACTTTCGGAGCGCTGCTACTTGAGCAGGCTGGAGGGGGTGACCGAAAGGGCGGAACTGAGCCGCACCAAGGTGTCGAGCGCAGGGGAGAAATGGCCATTTTCGATGCGATTGATGGTCTTGCGATCGACGCCCGCCAACTGCGCGAGGGCTGCCTGGCTGAGGTCGTGCTTTGCGCGGAGGGTTAAAAGTCGGTCTGCGAGTTCATTTCGCATGTTCTGCACATCACGCTTAAGCGATGTTTCGCTTGGTTTTGTTGCAGTTTTTACGGATGATTTAGCAGCGGACTTTGTCATGATTTATATATTACTAAGTTGGTTAGTAATAAATAGTTACTGAGAGCACAAGTCACAAAAAAATCGTTTTGACTTCGACTCGTAGAATGAAGAGATGCGCATCGGTGTGTTGACTGGCGGCGGAGATTGCCCCGGACTCAACGCGGTCATTCGTGCGATCGTGCGTAAGGCCACTCTTGATGTTGACACCGAAGTTTTTGGCTTCTACGACGCTTGGGATGGCGTCATGGAGCAACGCGGAATAGCTCTCGATGATGCAAGCGTCCGAGGAATGCTTCCACGGGGCGGCACGATTCTTGGAACTCGCCGCGGAAGCCCGCTCGAAACGAGCGATGGGGTGGACCGTGTCAAGCGATCTCTTGCCGACCTGGCCATTGACGCGCTCGTGGTGATTGGGGGCAATGGCTCTCTCACCGTTGGGTCACTATTGGCTGAGCAATGTGGGCTACCAATTGTCGGTGTCCCCAAGACGATTGACAATGACGTAGTGGGCACCGACACCACATTTGGCTTTAACACTGCGGTACAAATTGCTACAGATGCAATTGATCGCTTGCACACAACGGCCGAGAGTCATGACCGCGTGATGGTTGTGGAAGTGATGGGTCGTGATGCCGGATGGATTGCTCTGCACGCAGGTATTGCTGGAGGGGCAACAGCAATTCTTGTTCCTGAAGTGCCGTTCGATATCAACAAGTTGTCGGACGTGGTGGCGCACCGACATGATCGCGGAAGATACGCATCAGTTGTGGTCGTTGCAGAAGGTGCGAAACCAATGAGCGGTTCGGGCAATGACACGTTGGTGTTGCCAGATCGACAACACGACTTGTATGGGCGTGAACGACTTGGTGATATTGCGCACGTGATTGCGCCTGCGCTCAGTGCGCGCACTGGGTATGACTCGCGCGTTGTGCAACTTGGTTATGTGCAACGAGGTGGCACTCCAACGAGTTATGACCGTGTGCTTGCAACGCGATTTGGCTTGGCTGCGGTTGATGCAGTGCGCGACAGGGCTTTTGGTCAAATGCTGGTGTTGCGCGGTGATCGTATTGAGCGCGAGTCGATGACGGTTACGGCTGGAAAAATACGCACGATTGATCTTGCGTTATTCGATGATGTAGCCAATTCGTTTTTTGGCTAGCACATGTATTTTTGGTTCGCTAGAAACCGCAATCAGTTTGGAGGACCAAATTGCCTGTCACCGGCATCGCCGAGCCCAGGCACGATGAACGCATGCTCATTGAGTCGTTCGTCGACCGAAGCGGTGACGATGTGTAGGTTCATTCCAGATTTTTCGAGGTAGGCAATTCCCTCTGGGGCTGCGAGCACGCAGGCAATAGTGAGTGGTTGCGGGGCTCCGCGCGCTGCAAGAATTTTGCAACCGTGCTCGAGTGATCCGCCGGTTGCGAGCATTGGGTCGAGCACGATGCAGTGCCGACCGTCGAGTCGTGCAGGAAGTTTTGCAACGTACTCACTCGGTTCATGTGTAACTTCGTCGCGTTGCACACCAACTACGGCAATGTCGGCATCTGGCAAAAGTTCCATCGCTGCTGGCAGCATGCCAAGACCTGCACGAAGGATTGGAACAAGAACTGGTCGTTGAGCGATTTCGATTCCATCTGTTTCGCAGAGAGGAGTCGTTACTCGAACCTTTCGCGTTGGTACCGACCGTGTGGCTTCGGCGATCACAATGAGTGAAAGCCTGCGCATCTCGGCGCGGAAGACTTGGTTGGATGAATTTTGGTCGCGCAGATGGGTGAGAGCTTCGGCTGCGATTGGGTGATCAACAATGGTGACGGTGACGGGCATACCTACCATCTTGGCTGATCGGTAGGGTTTTAACCAATGGACAACAATTCGAGCGCCATCGACTCCAGAAATCTGGGGCAGATTGAGATCGAGATCGCGCATACTCCCGCAGATTCGGCGTTGATTGCAGACCTATTCGACAAGGTTTGGGACGTGAGAGCGATGGTTTCCCCAGAGATCATGACTGCCAGCCTGCACAACGGTGGATACGGGAGCGTCGTATATATAGGAGATAGAGGTGTCGGTGAACAACGCAAAGTCGTTGGTGCGGCCTTTGCTCTTGTGGGCAGGGCACTGCCGGGACGCAATGGGCCAAACCTGCATTCGCATGCCGCAGGAGTGTTGCCCGAATTTGTTGGCAAGGGCATTGGCGAAATGATCAAGAGGCATCA
This sequence comes from Actinomycetota bacterium, assembly GCA_009698745.1. Lineage (GTDB taxonomy): Bacteria > Actinomycetota > Acidimicrobiia > Acidimicrobiales > Ilumatobacteraceae > UBA3006. The sequence continues at coordinate 3,672 of WLPO01000010.1, read as the reverse complement.
ATGGGGTTGGGCAAAAGAAAACGGTTTTGAAACCATTACCTGGACCTTTGACCCACTTGTGCGACGAAATGCGCATTTCAATATTGTCAAACTCGGCGCCAAGGTGATCGGTTACCACCAAAACTTTTACGGTGAATTGGATGACGGCATCAATGCGGGCGAACAGAGCGATCGGGTGTTGGTGCGATGGGATGTGGCAGGGGTCGATGTGCCACTTGGAAACAGCTTTATTAACCCAACCCCAAATGCGATCGTGATTGAAACACCTGCCGATATAGAGCAGATGCGCAAGACTGATCGGGTGCAGTCTGATCAATGGAGGACTCGACAACGAGCAGCATTTGAATCTGCGCAACTTGCCGGGTTGCGCGTAGTTGGACTCACCAGCGATTTTTCGTATGTACTTACCGAAACAGCTGAAAAAAATGAAACAAATGGTGCTTTGTGACGATCGAACATATTGAGATCAGGCGCGCGCATATCAATCTTGTGTCACCTTTTCGAACTTCTTTTGGGGTGGAGGTCGACCGTGAACTCTTGTATGTGCACGTAGTTGGCACGGACGAAGAAGGGTGGGGTGAATGCGTCGCAATGGCCGCACCGCTGTATTCGTCTGAATATGTTGATGGCTGCGACGAAGTGATCACGAGATATCTGTTGCCAATGATCACTCCGACCATGACGGCTCAAGAGTTTGTAACGGCGGCGTCCAGCATTCGCGGAAATTTCATGGCCAAAGCAGCAGTAGAGACCGCACTTCTTGATTATCAATTGCGCAAGGACAAGATGTCTCTTGCAACATTTTTGGGAGCCACCCAAACCCGTGTTGCATCTGGTGTGTCTGTAGGTATTCAGTCAACGACTGAAGAACTGTTGGAAACAGTGAGCGGGTATCTGGCGCAAGGGTATGTGCGCATCAAACTCAAAATTGAACCGGGTCTTGACATTGAGAGAGTGCGTGCTGTGCGCGAGGCTTTCGGCGACGAAATGCTTTTGCAAGTGGACGCAAACTCTGCATACACAATTGCCGACGCATCCCACCTTGCAAAGCTCGATGAATTCAACTTGCTTCTGATTGAGCAGCCGCTACCGGAAGAAGATTTGATCGGACATGTCGAGTTGAGTAAAAAAATTGGGACACCGATTTGTTTGGATGAGTCGATCACGACTTTTGACGTTGCTCGCGGCGCAATTGATATTGGCGCATGTTCGATCATCAACATCAAGCCAGGGCGCGTTGGTGGATATTTGGAATCGAAAAAGATTCACGATCTGTGTGTGTCGCGCGACATTCCGGTGTGGTGCGGGGGAATGCTCGAAACCGGTATTGGTCGCGCTGCCAACTTGGCGCTGGCTGCTTTGCCTGGGTTTACATTGCCGGGTGACACCTCTGCTTCGTCGAGGTATTTCACGCAAGATGTGACGGAGCCGTTTGTGCTTCGCGACGGCTACATCGATGTGCCAAACACGTTTGGGATTGGCGTGCGACCAATCGCTGGGGTTCTTGATGCAATGTCGTCGAAGTCGACGAAGTATCCAGTAAATCGCTAAAAATTTACTGTGTGATTTTTAGAATCACGGCAGCTTCGGGGAGTCCTTTTGATTTCCCGAAACGATCCTTGAACCAGAGTGAGATTGAAAACACTTTGTAAGTGAGGCCATATTTGCGCGCAATCGCATCACGTACTTCTTCTGCGCGTTTGTGCATTACGAGTGATGCCTCACAGTTGTAGACGGTGGCACCTGGCGTGATGACGCCTTTGATGCTGCACGCTTGAATGGTTGCTCGAGAGGTGTGGGCGAGTCGTTTTGCTTTGCCCGACGTACTTTCGATGGTGAAGCCGTATCCGTCTTCAAAAGGTGCAATCCACACCGGAGTGGCTACTGCTTGGCCAGATTTGCGAAACGAGACGAACGAAACGTATTTGGCGTTGTCGATCTCGGGGTTGTGGGCTTGGGGTGTCATAGCTATTAATAAATTACTTTGTCGGGGAGGGGGGACTTGAACCCCCGGCCTCCTGGTCCCAAACCAGGCACGCTACCAACTGCGCCACTCCCCGGACTTCGGTAATCCTAGCGATGCGAACTAGTGATGAGACGCGAGTGAAGTCACAACTTGTAGCAATCGTGAAACGTCGTCACCGTTGACGTATCTCGTGATTCCTGCGCGCACAACGCCACCACTTTCAGTCAGGCCGAGCTGATCTACGGCTTCGACTGCATACGAACTACCTGACCACACTGCGATGCGAGCGTCGGAGAGCACTTGGGCAACATGGTCTGGATGGTGACCATCGACGGTAAAAGAGACAGTTGGCGTTCTTCCTTCGAGAGTTGGAATACCCCAGACCTTGACGTTGTCAATTGCCAGTAGTCCGGAAAGGAGCGGCGCAAAAATATCGTTCTCGTAGGTCATGATTTTTTGCATGTCTTCTTCAAGCAAGAAGCGCGCAGCAGCTTCGACTGCAGCAATGCCTTCAAAGTTTGGTGTACCCGTTTCAAATCTGCGGGGTCCGACATTTTCGGCTGGACGAACTTTGGCGACTGGTAACGAATTGAGCAAGTCTGGATTGATGCACAGTACCCCTGCGTGAGGGCCGTACCACTTGTATGGGGAAGTGGCTAGTACGTCGCATCCGAGTTGAGCAACATTGATTGGCTGGTGCACCGCCAAGTGCACCGCATCGACGAAGACTCGCGCACCGACGTCATGTGCTGCATCGATGATTGGTTTGAGATTTGGTGCAGTGCCGAGAAGATTGGATGCACCAGTAATTGCAACCCACTTGGTGTTGGGTGTAATCATCTTGAGCATTGCTTCGGTGTCGAGCATGAATGTTGTGGTGCTAAACGGTGCGAGCACGTGCTCGGCACCAGAGAGCTCGCATGCAATACGCCAAGGCGAGACGTTGGCATCATGGTCGAGTTTTGTGCCGACAACTCTGTCGCCTGGCTTCAGCGTGCGCGCGATCGCACGAGTGAAAGCCATAGTCATCGTCGTCATGTTGGCGCCAAAGCAAATTCCCTCTGGGTCTGCGCCAAACAACGTGCCAACAACTTGACGCGTGCGACTGAGTAATGCGTCGCAGTCGTTTGCGGATGAAAAGTAACCGCCAGTGTTTGCGTTTGATCCACCGCCGGCGAAGTCACTCATCGCACGAATCGCGGAATCAACCATCTGTGTGCCTGCCGGTCCATCGAAGCGGGCCCAATCATTGCGAGCACCAGGAAATCGGTTGCGAAGATCGTTCGGTGATGTCATAGCGCGAACGGTACTACGAGTTGCGAAAGTTGCTGCGTTTTAGGAAGCGCGCTTGGCTGCTCGCTCAAGGCGTCGAGCGGTTTTGCCAATCGGTGCGATGTTGCGGTGGTCAAGATCGCCCACTTCGGTGCCGTTTGCAAAGCGCACTCGGTAACGCAGCCAATTAAAACCATTGGCCAAAATAACCTTGCCCTCGCTGCCCGCTGGCAAACCATCTATGCCAACAGTGAGCTGTACTTTGTCACCGTTTTTGAGGTCGATCTGGCCGGCATGCGGCGTCGCAAGTGAATGTGGTTTCCATGAGGCTGTCACAATTGAAAAGGGTACACTTTGCGCTCTGTGAAAAGCATCATTGAGACCCTCGAGGGCAACAAAGTCAAACTGTCAGTGGAAATTGACGAGGTCGAATT
>WLPO01000001.1 GCA_009698745.1 Actinomycetota bacterium | reverse complement strand
TGAGGTGTGCTGGAGGAGCAGCGTTACTTAGTTTTCTTCCTCATCGCTTTCTTCATCATCTTCATCGAAGCGCACACCGTATTTCTCGGCAATTGCTGCGTATTGATCTTCTTCGGTTTGTGCTTCTTTGCTACGTCCGCCAAGCCCAAGATCACTTGCGCTAGGACCGGATTGCTTTAATTTGCGCGCTTCTTCGAAGCGACGATGACGACCCTTCTTCACGGTAGGGCTCCGAACCTTGATCGGGTGGCTACCGCTGGGGCAACCACTTAGTGGATAAACATCGCTGTAAATCTTAGCGTGATAAGCCCGTATTTTGTGGCTTTTGGATCAGATTGTCTGATTATTGGTTGGCAACAGCCTCAATCTGCCATGTCCGTTAAAACTCAGTCCAGCCTCACCAGACAGGATGCGCTCGATGTCTTTGCCAACTATTTCCGCTCGCCAGCCAACGCTGAGACGTCCCTGAGGTGACTTTCGCAGTAGCGACAAAATGTCGTTACGTGTGCCAAGCAGTGTTGCATCAATGTGGTGGGTTCTGGCAAGTTCACTCATCCACGCAGTGATTAACCCAACTGCCGGACGCAGTTCCTTGTCGACATCATCGTTGTCGATCTGTGGCAGCGAAACGACTACACCCTGTCCACGTTCAACCGCCGCAAGTATCTCGCGACCAACGTCTCCACCAATCTGGCGCTGCTCTACTCCCCTTGCCTTGAGCAATTCATCCGCTGACGTAGGCATGATCTGTGCAATACCCAAAATTGCCATATCGGACAGAACTCGACGTGGAGGAATATCAGCCGCCATAGCTTTACGCTCGCGCCACTCACACACTGCCTGGGCAACTCCACGCGCTTGACCCTTGAGTGCACGTGCTTCTTTCACGCGCAACCAAGCATCAGCCGGTTCAGCCGGTCCAGCAGGTTTCAATCGCAACTCTTCGCAGGCTTCGTACACCCAATTCAATCGTTCCAATTCGTTTAAACGCTTCTCAAGATTGTCTTGGATTTCAAAAAGATGTTCAACATCTGTGGCCGCATAAGTTTTTTGATCTGGGGTCAACGGACGTCTTAGCCAATCTGTGAGTCGGTCGCCTTTGCTGATGCTGAATTTCAACTCGCTCAAAATAAGCGATGACAATGACGGCGTAGACATGCCAATAAAGCCCGCAGCTATTTGTGTGTCAAATATTCGTTGAGGAGCGGAACCACAAGCATGGTTGAGCACTTCAAGATCCTGCTGCGCAGCGTGCAACACACATAGTGAATTTGACGCAAAGAGATCTGTAAACAGCGCGAGCGTTACTGCTGTCGGATCTATCAAAAAAATCTTGCTGTTGTGCTTGATCTGAATCAGCGCCAATTGCGGAAAATATGTGCGCTCTCGATGAAACTCGGTGTCTAATGCATATCGATCACAACCTGCCATCGCTTCCAAAAGCGACAACAAATCACTATCTGAGTCAATCCAAGAAATATTCATGTTGGCGAATGCTGCGTGATGCCGATAGTTATTGCTGTGAGCCGAGATCGACGGGGTTCCCTAGAGCGATCCAACCAGAAGTGCCACCGATGACATTGACGACATTCGTAATGCCCTGATCGTGCAAATACTCACAGGCGCGCAGGCTGCGGCCTCCAGCTTGACAGATGACAAACACATCAACATCTGAACGGAAGATCTCCAGGCTTTCGGGCACTGTTCCTAGCGCAACATGCTGAGCGTCCGGTACATGACCAGATACAAATTCGTCTGCTTCTCGCACATCAATCAACTGAGCGCCATTCGCGAGGGCCAGCTTCAACTCATCAATCGTTATTTCTCGTACTGACACGAACAACCCTTTCGTCGCTGGTGCTAAATCGTACCTTGATCGGGCAAATCTGTAAGCGCATTAATATTGCGAACAGAAGCAGCATCAAATGCCACCCTCTCAATGTGTAGCCCTTCGACAGCGCCGTGAACCGACCGAACTCCTCGCTCGTATTCACTGAGCAAAACTGGCAAACATGTTGATTTCTTCCAGATTGAGAGGAGCCAATGGGCATGAGCCTCATCAGAATCATCCACTGCCACCACAACATCGGCGGGCGTCGCCTCCATTCGATCTTGCAGAGCAAGAAAACCACTCGATGTAAAAAACGGCGTATCGTTCGGCGAAAAGACAAAGTAATCGCTTATCGTATTTTCCATCGCATCAATGATCGCTGCGAGCGGGCCGTCACCTTCTCGTGGGCCAGAATAAAATTCCAAGCGTGTTTCTAAAACAGTTTGTGCATCGGCGCCGATGAGTCGCACCTCAGTGCCAAAAGCCGCCTGCAAATTGTTGGCCACCACAAGCACCATGTGTTGACCACCGAATAATGCAAGAGATTTGTTCGTACCAAAACGAGAACTTTTTCCGCCGGCAAGAACGAAACAACAATATGAGTTGATCACCTCATCGATATTAGAAGGTGTGCGATGGATCGAGTTGCAATAAGAATTGCTCGCAACGATCGGCTTCTGCGTTGTCTCCTATCAATCGAGACGTTTTAGCAAGACCTTGTAGGCACTTCAAAAATCCTCTATTTGGAAGATGCGACCAGCGAACATAACCAGATCCCTTCCAACCATTACCGCGCAGAGCGTCAAGACCACGGTGGTAACCCACTCGATAAGCCATGTATGAATCCATCGTGTCGCGTCCTAACGCACCCATCCATGCCCAACCTTCAAGGTAAGTGGGGTTTGCTGCGACCAACTGCACGACAGCCGAACGGCGATCTCGATCGCATTGATTCAATGCTGAATCGAGTGCAGCAGTCAACTGTGTGTCGACTTCTGGCAAACGCATGTCGGCTGGACCAACTCCTGACAAATTCACGTTTGCGCTCATATGTTCAGCATAGGGTCGCACTCATGGCAGAATATGTGGATGAATTTATTTAACTTGAATGCAGAACTGGCTAAAAATCTTTCAGTAGGCGCAATAGTTTCGTCTGTCGTCATATTGCTCGTTGTGCTGAAGTTTGTGTCTTCGCTAGTTACAAAACTGCTACTCGTGGGCATATGTATTGTTGTCGGATATCTAGGTTTTACCCAACGAGACAGCCTCATCGCTTGCATCGAGGTTGTCACCGCCCAAGCCGAAAGTGGTCAGCCGATTGAAACCACCTGCAAGCTCCTCGGTCAAAATGTTCGCGTTCAACTTCCTTCGCTACCATCTCAGGGATGACCGACACAGCAATTCTCGCCACGCTGATGGCGCAGTTAGATGCCTCTCCTACTGCACATCACGTTGTTGAGTGGTGGCGGATACGACTAAGAGAAGCGGGTTTCACGGATTGCTCTTCCACTGATCAATTGGCAATAGAACGTGGGTTCGTAACAAGAGGTGGAGCAATTGTCGCTTGGCGGTCGTCTCAAGACATGTTGAAAACCGGCTTTCGCATTGTTGGAGCACACACCGACTCACCTGGTTTGCACATCAAGCCACAACCGAACAAGAAACATGCAAACATGGGTCTGCTTGGCGTCGAGGTATACGGAGGCCCGCTGCTCAACTCGTGGCTCGACCGCGATTTAGGAATTGCTGGTCATGTCGTGTTGAAGGATGGCACATCCAAACTCTTCTCGAGCAATACAGCTGCTGCACGAATTTCGCAGTTGGCAATTCATTTAGACAGAGATGTCAACGACAAGGGACTCGTGCTCGACCGACATCAGCACCTCAATGCACTGTGGTTCACATCGGAAAATCATGCCGATTTCGATCAGTGGATTGCCGAAAAATGTGGCATAAACCTGTCTCAAATAGTTGCTAGTTCGTGTCAATTGTTTGATGTCCAACCGGCGTCAATCGTTGGCGCAGATCAATCGTTGCTCGCATCTGCTCGACTTGATAATCAGGCTTCATGTTGGGCCGCGATGACCGCATTGTTTGAGCAAACCACAACGACGTCACCGAGTGTCGTGGCGCTCTTTGATCATGAGGAAGTTGGATCGTCCTCAACGACAGGAGCTGCTGGACCGCTACTTGAGCACGTACTCGAACGACTTTGCCTGCACGCAGAACTCTCCCGACAAGACTTCATCAACGTATTGGCTAAATCACATTGCATTTCTGCCGATAACGCGCACGCTGTTCACCACAACTACCCCGAGAGACACGATACAAACCATTCGCCGTTGATCAATAAAGGCGTAGTCATCAAGTCCAATGTCGCACAACGTTATGCGACGAGTTCCACGTCTATTGCTCCATTTATTGACGCCTGCGATCGAGCTCAAGTGCCTGTGCAGTATTTCGCTTCTCGCAACAACATTGCGTGCGGCTCAACAATCGGCCCTATTACGGCCACCCGATTGGGAATAGACACAATCGACGTGGGAATACCTCAGTTGTCTATGCACTCTGCTCGCGAAGTGTGCGGAACGAAAGATCCGCTATTTCTGCGAGATGCACTGAGTGCGTACTTTGCTCGCTAGTCGAGTAGTTGGAATGCTTGATCGAACACTGCTTGCAGCGACTTCTGTAGCTCAAGAGTAAATTCGCTCATCAGTTCCCGGCTAGCACGTGCTCCGTGTAAGTCTTTTGGATAAATCGCATCACCAACTACGGCTACACATTTGCGTGGTCTTGGCAACTTTGTACCCGGTGGCCAAATTTCTTCAGAGCCGGCGATGCCAACGGGGATAATTGGCACACCAGTCTTGTAAGCAATGAATGCAGCGCCATCAAATAACGGTTCAATAATTCGACCGCGATGTCGAGTGCCTTCTGGGAAAAGCACGAGAGGGTCTCCACGTTCCAACACTGCAATGCAACGCTTCAGTGCTTCGAGATCGGCAGAACCACGAGTAACCGGAAAGCTGCCCAACGCTGTAAGCAATGATCCAATCGGTTTGAACTTCCACATTGAATCCTTACCCATGTACATCAACCGACGTCTCGTAGTTGCCGCGGCAACCGGAATATCGAGCGTCGATCGATGGCTGGGAGCCAAAATAAACGTTCCCGTTTTAGGAATTTTATGGGCATCGACTATTCGAAGTCGCAGATACACACGACAGATGGTTACGACTATGCCCCGGACAGTTCCATAAAAAAGTCGGTTCCCAAAAGATTGTCCTGCAAGTTTTGTTGTCACCTCAGCCACGAAACACCTCAGCAATCTGTTTCACCACATCATCAATGGATCGGTTGCTCGTATCAACCAGTATTGAATTTACAGATTCGCGCAAAGGACTATCAGTTCGAGTCGAATCTTTATGATCACGTTCGGCAATATCACGAGCAATCTGATCTACATCACCACCGATTTGAGCAACACGTCGCTGTGCACGAACGAGCGGACTCGCTGTCAAAAACACCTTCAACCTTGCGTCCGGAAACACAACCGTTGCAATGTCGCGTCCTTCAACAACGCCACCACCTCTTTCTTGCACCCAGCTTCTCTGACGTTCACGAAGTTCGCGACGAACTTCCGAATTTGCAGCGACAGAGCTCACTGCTCGTGTAACCGCTTCCCCACGTATGTCCAATGTTGCGTCGACTCCGTCTACGAACAGTGCATCGTCGGAAATATCCAAAATAGTTGAAACCGCCAGATGCGCAACTGCTGAGTCGTCGGTTGGATCGACACCGCTACGAAGCGCGGCACACGTGATACCCCTATACATGGCACCGGTGTCGAGATAAGGAAGGTTCAAAACGCGAGCTAATTGCCTTGAAATTGTTGACTTCCCTGCTCCTGCTGGTCCATCGATTGCAACCACATTGACGCTCGGTGTCATTACCAACTGGTGTCCCGAGCGCGACCTTCTTCGTATCCAGAAGCGCTTTGAATTCCCACCACAGCGCGTTCCGCAAACTCGGGTATCGATCGAGCACCCGCATAGGTGCACGATGAACGAACACCGGCGACGATTTGGTCGATGATGTCTTCAACGCTCGGTCGTTCGGGGTCGAGATACATTCGTGATGTACTGATCCCCTCTTCGAACAACTCTTTTCGTGCACGATCAAGTGCTGTCTCGCTGCGAGTGCGGTTTCGTACAGCACGATTTGACGCCATACCAAAACTCTCTTTGAAGAGACGTCCATCAGAATCTCGCAGCGTGTCGGCAGCGCTCTCGTACGTGCCCGCAAGCAGAGAACCAAACATCACATTAGAAGCACCAGCTGCAAGTCCCAAGGCGACATCTCGCGGATAGCGCACTCCTCCATCGGCCCAAATGTGTTTTCCGAAACGGGTTGATTCAGCCGAACATTCGAGGACTGCGGAGAACTGCGGACGACCAACACCGGTCATCATTCGTGTTGTGCACATTGCACCAGGTCCAACTCCAACTTTGATGATGTCGGCGCCTGCTTCAATGAGTTGTCGAGTGCCCGCAGCTGTCACTACGTTTCCAGCAACTACAGGCAAATTGCCAACAGCGGATCGAACCTGAGTCACAGCTTGCAACATGCGTTCTTGATGACCATGCGCCGTGTCAACAACAAGTACGTCAACTCCCATAGCGGCAAGCGCTTTGGCGCGTTTGCCTGGTTCGCTATTTATTCCAACCGCTACACCGATCATCAACCGACCTTGTCTGTCGAGAGCCGGTTGGTAAATGGTGGATCGCAAGGTGCCTTTACGAGTAACGCAGCCGACGAGCCTTCCAGAGCCATCGATAACCGGAGCGAAAGTTATACGTAACTCGGTCATTTGGTTAAACATCTCTTCAGCCGACTGCGATGAACTGAGCGATATCAAATCTCGACTCATTGAAGTGTGTAGCTGACTAAATCGGTCAAAGCCAGCAGCATCATGCTCAGTAAAAATGCCTGCCGGGCGACCATCTTCATCCATCACCACTACGGCACCATGCGCGCGCTTGTGAATAAGGCTGAGGGCTTCACCAACAGTTCCATCGGCAGGCATAGTTATCGGTGTTTCGAAAACTGTGTGACGCGACTTCACAAAATCGACAACAGTTTGCACGACATCAAGGGGAATATCTTGTGGCAACACCACCAAACCACCGCGGCGAGCGACAGTTTCTGCCATGCGTCTTCCCGCTATTGCTGTCATATTGGAGACAACTACAGGGATGGTCGTACCCAGTCCGTCTGGCGTTGAGAGGTCGACTCCCTGTCGCGATTGAACCGACGACATGCTCGGAACCATGAAAACATCGTTGTACGTCAGATCAAACGATGGTGCTTCATTAAGAAATCGCATGTCAGTCTGTCTCCAAATCTGGCCACTAAAGCCAATTAATACTACTGCATTTTGCATACCCAAAGGTCAAACTTTGTACAGTTCAAGTCTTATGAGGCATTCACCTGCGCCATCGGAGCACTTGGAGCCGTTATGCAATGTTGCCCTTGCGTCCGATCCGGCAACGATGGACAAAGCAGTTCGAACTCTTTCACGCGGAGGACTTGTCGCGATACCAACCGAAACTGTTTACGGACTGGCGGCTGCTCTCAACAGCAAAGTTGCAGTAGCCAAAATCTTTTCCGTGAAAGATCGTCCGCAAGATCATCCTCTCATTGTTCACATTGCGCAGATCGAGCAGTTGCACAAGGTGGCAGAAGAAATATCAGCAGATGCATTAAAGATTGCACATGCTTGTTGGCCAGGTCCGATCACATTGCTGCTTCGACGAAGCGAATCGGTACCTACCAGTGTCACTGGAGGTCGTGAGACTGTTGCGGTACGAATCCCAGACAACACTTTCACGCGGCAACTTATCAACAATATGGGATCACCGATTGTTGCGCCGTCCGCTAACCGATTTGGCAAAGTCAGTCCAACCACTGCTCAACATGTATGCGATGACTTACAGGGAGATGTTGATCTCATTGTGGACGATGGAGCATGTTCGATTGGCGTTGAATCGACAATCATGGATTTTTCTGTGTCGCCACCACAGCTCCTACGTCCAGGAGGAATACCGGTAGAAGATATCGAGCACATTTTGGGGTATGAAATTCAAAGTTCTGATGGAATTTCTCGTGCATCAGGAATGCTTCAGAGTCATTATCGTCCGAGTTGCCAGGTGATCCTGAGTCAGAATGAATTAGAGGCAACCCAGTTGTTCGAGAGGCTTACCCCGCAACAACTTCCGGCACGAATCTTAAATCGATGCAACAACCTTCCTCTTTATGCTTCATCGCTGTATAACGATCTTCGTCAAGCAGATGCCGATCAACTGCGGACTTTGATCGCAATTTTGCCCAAAAATAGTGGTCTAGGGGCAGCAATCATTGATCGTCTCACCAAGGCGGCTGCACCTATATAAGGATTGTCAGCAACTTGAGATCCCCCTAGGCTTGATATTCCTAACCCAGGCAGGCACCCCGCCTTCCGGCTTTAGGGGGAGAAAAAAACATGAAGAAATCAAACATGAAGCGCTTCGGTGCTCTTGTTGTAGGTCTCAGCTTTGTTGCTGTTTCCTGTGGCAGCAGCAGCGATACCGCAGCAGACACCACAGCACCAGCAGCAACAGCTGGTGGCGAATTGGAAGGCATGAAAGGCACAATGCCTCTCGTTGCTCTCTCCGCTGAATTCAAAGATGCAGTGAATGGCTTTTGGACCGCAGCAGGCAACGAAGCACTCGTTGACTTCTCGTACACCGCAGAAGCATTCGATGCAGTGACATTGATCTCTCTTGCTGCAGAAGCAGCAAAGACAGACGGCAGCGCACTTGCTGACGAGATCATCAATGTTTCACGTGACGGCGAGAAGTGCACAACTTTCGCAGACTGTGTCGCTCTTGTTAAAGCAGGAACTGACATTGACTACGATGGTGCTTCTGGTCCAAACACGATGAACGGCAACGGCGAGCCAATCGAGGCTTCGTACGGCGTTCTTACTTTTGATGCAACAAACCGTTTTGACTATGCAGATGCGACGTACATTCCAGCATCAGCACCAGAGTCAGACTACGTTCCAGCTCAAAAGACCACAGTTGCTCGTAAGGGTGACGGACAGTTGAAAATCGGTTCAATGCTTCCAGAAACTGGCAACCTTGCATTCCTTGGTGCTCCAGAATTTGCTGGTGTTGAATACGCATTGAGCTTGATCAATGCAGCTGGTGGCGTACTTGGAAAAGATGTTCTCTACAGCCAAGGCGACTCTGGTGACAACTCAACCGATACGGCTTCAACAACTGTTGACCGTCTCTTGAGCGAAGATGTTGATGCCATCATTGGTGCAGCATCGTCCGGCGTTTCGTTGAAAGTGATCGACAAGATCACTCAGGCAGGCGTTGTTCAGTTCAGCCCAGCTAACACATCAGATGCATTGTCGGTTTATGCTGACAGCGCTTTGTACTTCCGTAATGCACCACCAGACACCCTTCAGGGTGCGGTGCTCGCAGGTTTGATTGCTGCAGATGGTAACGCTTCGGTGTACATCATGGCTCTCGACGATGCATACGGCACAGGACTTGCAGCCTCGATCAGCAAGAACCTTGAGGCAGCGGGCGTAACAGTCCTCGGCACCAAGATCTACGATCCAGCTGCAGTTTCATTTGATGCTGAAGTTGCAGAAGTTGTTGCTGCTAACCCAGACGCAATCATGCTCGTAACGTTTGACGAAGGCTCACGTATCTTGCGCACCATGGTGGAGCAAGGCATTGGACCGAAAGTCAAGAAGGTTTACGGTTGTGACGGCAACATGGGTAACGCACTCGGCGAGAACTTTGACGCTGGTAAGTAACCACTAGTTCTTCAGAACTATATGTTGAGGCCCCGGGCGAAAGCTCGGGGCCTTTTCATTTCCCTATGTAAGAATCATCCACCTGTTGCTTTGGCCAACGTGCCCAAGTACAGCTTGATTACATTTGGGTCTTCAAGTAGTGAGCGGCCTGTTCCGGTGTACGCATTGCGGCCCTGATCAAGAACGTATCCCCTGTCAACAACCTGCAAGCAACGCCGTGCATTTTGCTCGACCATCAAAATGGCGATGCCTTCTGCATTGATGCGCTTGCACTGAATGAAAACTTCATCTTGCAAGACAGGAGACAATCCCGCTGATGGCTCATCCAACAGCAACAACTTCGGCTCCATCATGAGTGCGCGTCCCATCGCCACCATCTGGCGTTCTCCGCCAGAAAGTGAACCAGCCTTCTGCGAAGCTCGCTGTCCCAGCTTTGGAAACAAGGTAGTCACGTAATCAAATCGTTCGTCAAAAACCTCTGGTTTGATAAAGCAACCCATTTCTAAGTTCTCAGCAACAGTAAGGCTCTGGAAAACATTTTGTGTCTGTGGCACGTATCCAACACCCCGCTCAACAAGTTGGTGTGCCTGTAACCCAGTGATGTTTTCGCCCAAGAAGGTTGAAGAGCCTGAACGCACAGCGCATTGACCAAGAATGGCCTTGAGCACTGTTGATTTACCGGCACCGTTAGGTCCGATCACACCGACGAATTCGCCCTTGCCTACTTCAATGTTGCAACCATTCAAGATATTGACTTCGGGTATGTATCCAGCGACTAGTTCGTCAACAACAAGTACGCGCTCGTCACTCATGACTTCTCCTCCATCAGCGATTTACCCTGGTGGCTACCCAAATAGGCCTCTATCACTGCTGGGTTTGCTGAAATCTGTGCGGGCGTACCCTCAGCAATAACACGGCCCTCGGCCATGACTATCACCCAGTCGGACACATCATTCACCATGTCCATATCGTGCTCGACGAACAACACCGTCATGCCGTCATCACGCAAACCACGAATGTGCTCGAGCAAGCTTTGCTTGAGAGCTGGGTTGACACCAGCCATTGGTTCGTCCAGCATCACCAAGCGTGGATTGGTCATCAATGCTCGTGCCATTTCAAGCAACTTGCGTTGACCGCCCGACAGCGTTCCCGCATACTCACTACGCATGTGGTCAAGCTTGAAGCGCTTCAAAAGAGCGTCTGCCCGTTGTTCGATGATCTGCTCTTGTTTCTTCCATCGGAACGGCATCAACGCATTCCACCACTTTTCGCCTACTTGATCTGTGGCACCGAGTTTCATATTCTCGATCACCGACATCTTGGTAAGACTCTTTGTTAATTGAAATGTGCGAACCATGCCCATTGCTGCGGTCTTATGAGCGACAATCTTTTCCATGCTGCGACCATCGAAGCGCCATTCACCAGTGTCGGGGGTGTCAAAACCGGTGAGCAAGTTGAACAATGTCGTCTTGCCGGCACCATTGGGGCCAATCAGTGCGGTGATAGATCCACGGTGTATTTCGATGTGTTCAACATCTACCGCAACTACACCGCCAAAGTTCTTTTGAATCTTGTCGGCCATCAAGATCGGGTCAGGCTTTGGGGCGCCAGGGTTTGGCAATACTTCCGCCAATGCGGCAACTGCGCGAGCTTGCGCTTCGGAGATGATTTGCTTATCGGGCATCGAGCGCCATCTCTTTGCGATTACCAAAGATGCCTTGTGGACGGAATGTCATGAGGAGCATTAGCCCCACGCCGATGATCATGTAATTAATTGCGCCGACTTGAATTTTTTGCATCACAGTGACCCCAAAGATTTTTAACGGTTGATCTTTGGTGAGCTCACGCAAGAAATTGTCACTGAAAACAAAAATTCCCCAGAACAACATCGAGCCAACAATGGATCCTGAAACCTTGGCAACACCACCCAGTACGAGCGCCGTCAAAATATAGAAGGTCACATCGCGGCTGTAGTTGTCAGGTTGTACCGATCCTCGGTCGAGGGCGAACACAACGCCACTAAACATGCCAATCAGTCCGCCAATCATGAGCGACTGCATCTTGTAGCTATACACACTTTTTCCGAGACTCCGCACTGCGTCTTCGTCTTCTCGGATCGCCTTCACTACTCGACCCCAAGGACTACGCATCAGCATGAACACGAGTGTGGCGAAGATGCCGACTAATGCCCAACCAACCAGCAATGTCCACACTGTGTACCCGCTGTACTGGAATGGTCGAATCCCATACTGAGCACCTGGATCGAATGGGCTTAACTCACGGAACTGAATGCTGAATCCATTGATGCCGTCGCTACCACCGAAGTATTGCTTGAAACGCACCGACCGAACGATCAACCGAACCATTTCGGCTAGCGCGATTGTCACGATCGCCAGATAATCCGCTCGCAGACGCAATGTTGGAATACCGACGAGAAGCGCGAGCACGATTACAAACGCCATTCCAATGGGAATACCCCACCACATACCAATATCGAAATATTTGCTCGTCATACCGATGCCGTATGCACCACAGGCCATAAACGCAGCCTGACCAAAGTTGAGCAATCCCGTGTATCCAAACTGCACATTGAGTCCAATTGCAGCAAGCGCAAAATAGGCCGCGTCAACACCAGTAAACGCCTTGCAGGTGTTTTGAAATATGTTTATCCAGTCCATGGATCAACCAACCCTTTGCTTCCGGCCGAGTATTCCTTGCGGACGCACTACGAGAACAATGATCAAAATAAGCAGCGCTGGTGCGTTCTTCAGCTCGGATGGAACTACGAGAGAAGCCATTTCCACAAAAATACCGACCATGATTCCACCAACCAAAGCACCAAATGCCGATCCGAGCCCGCCCAATGTGATTGCAGCGAACATCAAGAACACCAAACGCGAGCCCATTTCAAAGCCAACTTGCTCATCCAGACCTCTAAAAATTCCGCCAAGAGCAGCCAGCGCGCCTCCCGCAAACCAAACGATGCGAATAATTCGTTGTGTATCAATACCAGTTGATGACGCCAAAGCTGGATTGTCTGACACAGCACGAATGGCTTTGCCGGTACGAGACTTCTGAATGAAAAGTGCGACAGCAACCAAAACAAGGAGCGAAAGAATTGCGGTTGTTAAATCACGTGGAGTAATTGAAGTTGGACCCAGTCTCATGACAGTTTGTGCGCTGTAGTCATTCAGAGGCTTTGTACGCCCACCGAATTGATATAGATACATATTGCGCAAGACAATCGACAAGCCAACCGAAACAACCAACTGCGAAATAAGTCCAACACCACGTCTACGTAACTTGCCAAAAATAAATACGTTGAGTGCAAGTCCAAACAGACCGCCCAACACCACCACGATTGGAGCCGAAATCAGCAGTGGAATACCCATCGTGACGTTGAGTAGAAAAGCCATAAGCCCACCGAATGTGACCATCTCTCCATGCGCAAAGTTTGTAAGTCCAGTGGTTCCAAAAATCAGCGAAAGACCAACCGCACACATCGCAATGACTAGACCGAGCCGCAACCCATCGGCACCGCGCTGGATCATGCGGTCGATCAACGTCTGGCTTGATGTATTGGATGAACCGGTAAAAAACGTTGCTCGTTTAATAGACGTCGTGAAATCATCTTTCTGAATAATTGCTACGGCCTTAACTTCGTCAATCATCGCGAAGCCATCGGGTAATGTTGCGATATCCAACGTCACGACATAGTCGTCGCGTGTGGCAACCGGAAACGCGATCACTCCAGTCGCATCAGTAACACCAGTACCGATAACGGAACCCCCAGGTGAAGTTACGGTAATGCTCACTCCCGCTACAGGTTGCTTTTGAGACACACCGTCCAGAACAGTCTGGTTTTGGACAGATGCAACAATCGACAAGCCGTCATCAGCCGAGGCATTGTGTGCGGAAGCTCCAAATATCAGCAGGGATCCGATGACAACGGAGAAAGCCCGGATTATTCGCAAGGACCTTCCGCCTTTCTCATCATTTTTCACGCGAGTACTCCCTACTTCAAGTTAATCAAGTCAAGCACAAAGGCGTCCCAAAATGGCATTTACTCCCGAGTTGCTAAACCGAGGCGCAGCACCGTAATCCACACCACAATTGCCAATGCAATGTGCAGGGCAACCAACTGGGCTGGCACACCAGAAAAGTACTGCAAATACCCAAGGGATCCCTGAGCGACGGCGGAAGCGAGGAACACTTCTACGGGTCGACCGAGTGCCGTCCACTCTTCTCGCCTGCGTTCAATACGCAGGAACAGGGTCAGAGTCAGTCCAACACACAACAAAACAGTCACACTGTGCGCTCGAGTGATAGCACTCAGCCGAAAATGAAAGCGCACTGCATTTTCGTCTCCCGCATGGGGTCCGGCACCAGTCACCAACGTGCCGAGCACAATTGCTGTTCCACACAATCCAATGATCCATCGAACAAGCTGCCTGGAACGTTGTGAAAGCTGTCGCGCGGCTGCCCTTTGATCTGGATTCCCTTGTTTGACTTGGTCAACAAGCAATACGGCGGTTGTAATCAGAGCCATGCTCACTAAAAAGTGGGCCATATTTGACCACGGGTTGAGACCTGTCAGCACGACTATCGCCCCAAGCACTACCTGTGCGAGCACACCTAGTACGAGCCCTGTCGAAAGCCAAATCAGTGATTTGCGACGAGGCGATACCAAAAAGGATCCAAAGACTGCAGCAATTACCGCAGCACTTACTACCCCAGTAAAGAGTCTGTTGATCTGCTCAATGGCGGTATGGCCGGTTGAAACATCGACAAATTTGGTTTGGCTGCATCCTGGCCAGTCCAGGCAACCCAGTCCAGATCCCGTCAGGCGCACGAGGGATCCGCTCACCACAATGACACAAAGAAACCCAAGCGCACATTGAGAAATCGTCAAAAAAGCCTTCGGAGACAATTGCTTCTTCAACACTCAAATCACACTACCCAATCCTGATGAAAGCGCTCCAGCCCACTCCTGGTGATCAAAATTGCAATTTCAAGCAACTTTAAGCCTATTTGACCACTATTGGTGGTCATCTGAATTTTTTCTGTGGTTTTTTACTCAAGTTTCTCCTGTTCTGACCGATCCCTAATGCGGAACTCACACCGCAAGCAAGTCAAGGGAGCACATCATGAACAGCAATCTTCTTCGCAAAGTCATCGCAATCGGCGCATTGTCAGCGACATTCGGTATCGCAGCAACGACCATCAGCACCACGACCGTTGCGGCCGCACCAGTTGTCTCCGCAACTGTTGCACAACTTCCCCAGTTTGGTGACAGCGGACCAGAAGTGGTTCGTTTGCAAGAAGCAATCGTGGCTCGTGGCTTCAGCATAAAAGGCGGTGTAACTGGTGCATACTCAAAGGCAACTCGTTCAGCACTGAAGTCACTTCAAAAAGTTGCTGGATTCAAAGCAACAGGCACCCTCGATGACAAAACCGCAAAGTTCCTTGGACTTGCGCAAGTTTCGGCTCTCAGTGCATCAACACTGCCTGCAGTTGGTTCCACAGGAGATGCTGTTTGGTCGGTACAACAAGCACTCATCAACAGTGGTTTTTCAGTGAAGGGCGGTGCCGATGGCAGGTTCGGTCTTGCCACAACGATCGCACTCGGAAAGTTTCAGTCGGCCAAGGGTTTGCCGGTAACAAAAGTTGTTGATGACGCAACAGCAATTGCTCTCGGAATATTGACGGCACCAAAACAAGTTGTTGCCGCTGTTGCAAAAACAGTCGTCGTCGCACCAGCTGTTGCTGCTCCAGTAGCTGCTGCAGTTGTTGCTCCTGCAGTTGTTGCTCCTGTTGCTGCTCCAACTGCCATGACATTTGAAACACTTCCAGCCCGCGGACAATCTGGTGAATTGGTACGTGCACTACAAAACGCACTCATTGCCAATGGAGTTGTTGTTAAGGGTGGCGCTGATGGAATTTTTGGTGTCGCTACAACAGTTGCAATCACCAATTTCCAAGCAGCACGTGGTCTCAACCAGAGCAAGGTGCTTGATATCAATACCGCAATTGCACTTGCTTTGATCCCAAGCCTCGAGTCGCTTGGTCTTCCTACGCTGCAAGTTTTTCCAATGCAAGGTCTCTGTGGATTCACCGACACTTGGGGTCAAGCTCGCTCAGAGGGCCGTTCACATGAAGGCACCGATGTTATTGGCGCTCGCGGACTTGCTCTGTACGCAACAAACGACGGTGTAATCAGCAAAGTTTCAACTGGTGGTCGTAATGGCGGAAATGCCATCTATCTCAAATTGCCAAATGGAACGTACTTCTACTACGCACACCTCGACAGCTTTGCTCCTGGCATGGCTGCAGGTGTACCAGTCAAAGCCGGTCAGATCATCGGTTATGTCGGTTCAACTGGCAATACAGAAACACCACACTTGCACTTTGAAGTTCACCCTTTTGGTGGAGCTGCAGTAAACCCATACGCAATTCTCAAGGCAGTCGATGCTTGCCACGTAACGGACGTGCTCCCACAGCCGTAACGATCAAGACAGGCAGTCTCGAAGGGTGAGGCGGTGACGATGTGAGAACCATCATCGTCTCACCCAAACAAGTCTTACAACTATCGAGTGCGATCGGTCATTGCGAGATGTTCAAGATCGCTGAGATTCCGAAGGCTGAAGGTGTAACCATCACCTAGTCTGATCGCCTTAATCGTGGTGATTGATGCGTGACCGATCACAAATCTCTCCCACTCCCAGGGAGTTGGCTCGAGACCGAGCAGATGACAGATGATGACACTATTCGTGCCAGCGTGCGCAACAAATACAAAGCTTGTTCCTGGATCATCGATATCCCAGACAGGTAATAGCGAATCTTGACGACGAACGCCATGTCGCGCAAGGAATTCATCACAGCCCTTCCTGATGCGATGCACAAATTCGCTCACTGGCTCACCGCCCGTCAAGCCTGACCAACGATCTAGAGCATTAGATTTTGCATCGTCGTTGTAAGCCTTCACCGTTACTTCCGCAGGTTGACCATGCCAAGCAGGCTCGCGGATCTCCTCAAGCCAAGGCTCGATGACATGAGGGCGAGCATGATGTTTGAGGAATGGTGCTGCTGTCTGACAAGCCCGAAGGAGCGGACTGACAAACACGTGATCAAATTGATCATCCTTCAGTCGTTCTCCGAGAATATCGGCTTGACGAAAACCCAACTCGGACAGTGGTGGATTTACGATACTTCGACCGTCTTTCACCCACTCGGGCTGGGCATGTCGAATCAGTACAAACTCCATGCAGACAATCTAGTTTGAATTAGTCCGCAATCGTGGTTGCAACAGTTCTGTCAACTTTGCACTGCGTAAACGATGTATCAACCAACTCGTCAAATTGCTGGTCGGATAATGAACCTCGCTTGAGTGCATCATCTGTTAACAGTGTTCCTATGCACAACGCCTGCTCTGGCGTGAGTGCAAGGCCAAATCGTTCAGCAACGAAATACGCATACGATCGAAGAGCACTTTCTTCATTGACGAATCCAGTATTTAAATCTGGCTGCGGTTCTACATCAACCGATGGACTAGGAAGATTTATCTCCTCGCCAGGGGCTCGGTTTAATCCACTGCCAATTTCAACTTTGCATGAATCCGCTATGAACGTTCGCACAGCACTGATGGCTTCAACATTGTCGTTTCGAGAAAGATCCTCAATTGAAGCGAGAACTGCAGCGTCACTCACACCCACCGAACCTTCCCAGTACACATTTTGTAGTGCTATAGATACGGCATGATATGAACGCTCAACCTGGGCAAACTGATCAACTAGCTCTGGTGGCGCGACGTCACCTATCGATACCAAAGATGTCAGCAATACCGCAAACATGCTTTGTAACTGGCGTGCAGAAACATCCGCCATCGATGAAACAGCGGAATCGACAGCCACTATCGAACTTTCCAGTTCCGGAGCTCGACTACATACTGCTGAAGTCTCACCAGATTGTGTGCAACCTGACAACGCAAACAAAACCGATGCAACCGTTGCAAGTTTGGAGACTCGTATCGACATCACGACCCAAGATTACTTTGGGTGCTTGTCACCCATGTCTCATACTGCTTGGCGTACTGTCCCTTCAATGCGAGCAATTGCTCATGTGATCCATCTTCGACAATTCGTCCTTGCTCGAGCAGAACTACGCGTTCTGCGCGCGCCGCTGTAGAAAGCCTGTGCGCAATCGAAACTGTTGTTCTGCCCTGAGCTAGCTTGCTCAATGCCTTGGAAATGCGAACCTCGGTGAGCGCATCAACAGAAGAAGTTGCTTCGTCAAGTATCAGTACATCGGGCCGTACTACGGCTGCTCTCACAAGCGCAATGAGTTGCCGCTCACCGGCGGAGAGCGAACCGCCTCGTTGGCCAACGTTGGTGTTAATACCGTGTGGAAGGGACTCCAGCCAGTCTTCAATCTCCAGATCCGAAAACACATTCGTCAATTCGTTGTCGGTCGCGTCTGGTGCAGCAAAACGAAGGTTGTAGGCGATGGTGTCAGCAAACAGAAACGGCTCTTGCGGTACGACTATCAGACGTCGCCTCAAATCAGAATTATCAACGCGATGCAGTGCAACACCACCCAGCATCACTGATCCAACAGTTGGATCGGCAAGGCGCGCGATCAACCGAGCGACTGTTGTTTTGCCTGAACCGGACGGACCAACAAGTGCAATGTGTTGTCCACCAGGAATGTGGAGGTTGATCGAATTCAAAACGGGAGTGTCGTCATCGACTTCGTCTAAGCGCGAACCGTAGGCAAAACTCACATCAACAAAATCAATCGAAAGTACACCAGCTGGAAGCGCAATCGGATGACTTGGTTGAGGCGGGCCAATCGGCGTATCCAGTACCCCAAGTACCCTGCGCAAACTGGCAACCGCACTTTGAGTCTGATCAATGACTTCCGTGAACTCGGCAATGGGCTCCAAGAATCGGTAAGTCAGAAAGACAAAACCAACTAGCGCTCCGGCAGTCAAACCACCAGCTGGCCCAATAAGCAAACCCGCACCAACTACAGCCATCACGGTAAACACCGCGAATACCTCTCCAGATGGGAAGAGAAAAGCACCGATGATTCCTGCTCGAATATTGCTGTCTCCCCTATTGCGAACGTCTTTCGCGACGGAAGTAATCATCAAATCTGTTGCTTTGTACGCATGCAATGTCTCTGCGCCTGACACCATTTCGCTAAACACACCCAACAATTGGGCGTTGCGCTCACGAGAAATATTGTGCGCATACACCAATCGAGATTGCACGAGCCGAAGCACCAGCACGAGTGGAGCCGAAACAGCGAAAGCTACGAGCGCCAATCGCCAGTCGTAAGCAAGCATCACACTTGCAACGGCAATCATTTGTGAGCCGTCAAGCAACAATGACAATCCACCCCAGGAAAAAAACATGGTCAATGTCTCGATGTCACTTGTAACACGAGAAACAAGCGCTCCCCTTTTCTCATCGTTATGGTCGGCGAGACTTAAGCGGTGAATATGATCGAACAGCTTGATGCGCAGAGTGAAGAGGCCCTCTTCTGCTCGAGTGCCAAGTCTCTTAGTCGCCACACGAAGTGATAGTGACGAGACAAGTACAAATCCGGATCCGATCAAACCCAATACCGCTATATATGAGACTCGTATATTTCCAGGTTGTAGGCCGTGGTCAATACTCTGCTGGATCAAAATGGGAATAACGAGACGCGCACCGGTGCCGATAAAAGCGAAGAGAAACGTAAGCGCTATGCCGTTGGAAAGCGCCGGCGCTACCCGCATACCCCTACCGATAGTTCGAGCCGAACCAAACCTGCTCACTGGTTCGTTCATAACCCGCCTTGTTCTCGATCGTGCTCAAAGGATTGCATGAGCAGTCGATAATTTTCGTTACGAACCATCAAGTTCGCGTGAATCCCTTGATCACTCACTTGACCATTTTCAATAAAGATCACTTCGTCGGCAAGAGCAATCGTTGAAGGTCTTGACGCAACGATAATTGTCGTGACGATGTTCTTTGAGTGACGCAGTCTGTCGATCACAAGCGATTCAGTCACGGTGTCCAAAGCCGAAGTTGTGTCGTCCAACAACAAAACCGAAGATTGCTGAGCAATTGCACGAGCCAAAGAAATTCTCTGTCTCTGACCCCCACTCAGACTGATACCCCGTTCACCAATAACAGTGTTGACACCATCATCCAGTGCGCTCACAAATTCATCTGCAGCCGCGAGGTAGAGCGAATCATGCATCACGCTGTCCGAGAGAGCGCGACCCATGTCAATGTTGTGTCTAATGGTTCCCGAAAACAAAAAAGGCTCTTGAAACACAATCGCCGCGCTGCGATTCGCAATCCACACATTCCCATGGTTTGGCTGCAGGAGTCCAGCCATAACGCTCAGCAAAGTTGATTTGCCGGAACCTGTAGCACCAACGATGACCACTGTTTTGCCGACAGCAATCTCAAAAGTGACATCGTTCAATACATCTGGCAAGTCTTTGCCAAATCCAAAACTCACACCCTCAAGCCGAACACCACAATTGGCGCTGCTCTCCAAAATCAAGGTTTGTGGATCAAGTTCTACAGATTCATCCAAGATTTCGCGAACACGTTTGTATCCGCTTGCCGAATGTGGAACCGAACTCAACACATAGCCGATGATTCGTAGCGGAAATATCAATAATGTGAACAGATAGATAAAGCTTGTCAATTCCCCTACAGACATACTGTTTGAATCAACCCGCATTGCTCCGACGACCAGAAGCAAAATATTCACGAGCGAAGGCACACCATCCAATAACGCTTCAAAAGTAGATCTAGCCGATACAGCTCGAATTCTTGCTTCCTTTAATCGAGTTGAAATGACAGACAGTCGACGCGTCTCGCGATCTTCTGCACCAAACGCCTTGACGACCATTACCCCGTCAAAGCTTTCGTGCACTGCCGATGACAATGAACCCAGCTCGTGCTGAGCAGTGTCGTAATGCTTGTCGATCCTTCGCTGATAACCAACATTAAGAACGAGCAGAATAGGAATTACAGAAATGGCAACAAGACCAAGTGGGACATCGACGATGAGAAGCCATCCGCCTGTCAGAAACACCAGCAATACAACAGATGTGCTGAAAGGCAAAGGACCCAATACTTCGGCGGCCGCATCGGAATCGACACCTACACGTGCTACCAAGTCCCCTGTCATTTTCCTTTTATGCCAGAAAAGCGGTTGACTCATGATGTGTCGCACGAGCTGCATAGAAATTGACTCGACCGTTCTCCAATTGCTGATGCCAGCGAAACTCCGCCGAATAACAACACCAAAGGCTCTCAACAATCCAATGCAAATCACAATTGCTGCACCAACCAAATAAACACCGGCGTCAATTTTGCCTGTTTCGAATCGAGGCAAAATAACGTGATCAACCAAATATGCAACGCCAAAACTCGAAGCAACAGTACAAACTGCATAAACCGAGGCGCCCGCAACTGCGATTGCAAATATTTTTGGGTGAATCTTCAATAAATCGCGAACAAGGCCGTATCCAACACGCAATCTGCTCTTCGAAGGTGACTGCACAGCAGTTTCGGTATGCGACACGTAAGCAGTCTAATGTATTGCACGATTGTGACTGATCACACAATGGCTTGGGATTTGTGTTCGAAATCGAGTTGTGATCTCGATCATCATCTACGCTCACAGTGTGAGTTTCTTGAGTGTTCAGCAATCATGAAAAAAATATTTGGTCGTTCCGCTCTCGCCGTTGTCTTCGCACTTCTGGCCGCGATGTGGGTTTATGCTCTCTTTTTCGCATCCAAAGAGGTAGTCAATGAAATTGCCGATCGAGAATGGACCAAGCGCGCTCAGTTGATTTGTCAGGATGCAGCCAACGAAAGAATTACGTTGGCCGATTTTCGACCACTCAATCAGGCAGGTGCTGATGCACTCATCAAACGAGCCGAATTGGTCGATCGAGCCACTGACACCCTCGATCGCATGCTCGTGCAACTCGAACAAACGCCGCCTACCGACGCGAAAGGTCAGGCGCTAATTCCGTTGTGGATTACTGATTACCGCTCATACATCGTTGACCGCCGCAACTACGCGAAGCAACTTCGGCTTGGAACCAATGTGCCATTTGGAGAATCAATCCTGATGGGTATTCCATTGAGCGAGAAAATCGCAACGTTCGCCGCAGATAATGCGATGACTGCCTGCAAACCACCGATGGATTTGTCTATCTAAAACTCGTCTGCTGCAACCCAGCCGCTAGATGAAGAATATTGTTTTATTACGCGCGCCGGTGATCCAACAGCAACGCAGTAATCGGGCAAGTTGCCTGTCACAACCGAATTTGCTCCTACTGCTACATGTTTGCCGATTGTCGCACCAGGAAGAACTACGACTCCTGCACCAAGCCACGAACCATCACCAATCGAAACTGGACGTTCAATCTGAGTTTGTTGTGAGATTGGAAGTTCAACGTCTTCATATCCATGATTTTGATCAGTGATGTACACATGGTGACCTGTCCAAACGTCATTACCAATATCAATTGAAAGGTGTCCTACGATTCCGCTGCCCCTACCGATGAGACAGCGATCGCCGATTCGAACCACTGGATCGGTCAGGCATACTTGACCGGGAACCATTCCTGCAGATAGTGCAACGTGCGAGCCAATCATCGTCTCGCTACCGATGTGTATGTATCGTTCATTGAAAATGGTGGTCTGAGGGAAACAGATAATGCTCCCGTCGCCAAACTTGCCAAAGCGCTTGCCCTTATTTGTTTCGGGTCCGAT
Organism: Actinomycetota bacterium; assembly: GCA_009698745.1. GTDB lineage: Bacteria > Actinomycetota > Acidimicrobiia > Acidimicrobiales > Ilumatobacteraceae > UBA3006. The sequence goes on along the minus strand of WLPO01000001.1, from coordinate 24,138 downwards.
GGCGCCATACAGACCCATCAAATCCCAAACATACGAAGTACCCCGCTCCAAGAGTGGTTGAAATACACGATGAAGTAAGCGTCCGAACATGCACTCAAAATCTAATGGGTAGCCTGATCGGATGTCATTAGTCGAAACAACGTGCGGTCAGATTCGCGGCGCAATTTCCCCATCTGGTGTGTCCGTCTATAAAGGTGTTCGTTTCGCCACGGCCGAGCGCTTGGAACCCCCTGTTCTTGTAACGCAATGGTCTGGAGTGCTTGAGGCACTCACGATCGGTCCCGAATGCCCACAAACTGAAAGCCAGCTTCGGCAGCTACTCAACGCAGACGAATCCGGGCAAAGTGAAGACTGCCTCTTTCTGAATATCACTACACCCAAAGCGAACGGGTCACTACGTCCGGTGTATGTCTGGATCCACGGCGGCGGTTTCACCAACATCACTCCACCGTTGTCATGGAACGAATCGGAGCGTCTCACGCTCGATGGCGACGCCGTCGTTGTGACACTCAGTTACCGACTTGGTGCTTTCGGTTTTCTAGGAAATCAAAACTTGGGAATCCTTGATCAAATAGCGGCACTGCAGTGGGTGCAAAGCAACATTTCTGCATTCGGTGGAGACCCACAGCAAGTCACCATTTGTGGGCAATCCGCGGGCGGCTGCAGCGTCATCGCGCTCATGGCAGCGCCATCCGCGAATGGATTGTTCTCTAGAGCATGGGCAATGAGCCCTTCCCTAGGGCAATTACGTTCTCCGGAGTTAGCAGCGAAGTCGCAAGAGAGATTCCTTCAGGTAGCAAACGCCGCGAGCATGGAAGATTTGAAGCAACTCACGACTGAAGAGTTCTTGCAAGTTCAAAATGCGATGCTCACCGACGTCGAAACTTGGCTGCAGGGTTTCTCGCCAACGGCCGATGGCAAGGTCCTCGCCCAAGATGTTGTCAGTGCTGCCGCCAACAACCCGATTGATCTAGTCATCGGCACAACACGAGATGAATCTAGAATCTTCAATTTGCTCAATCCGGCTCTCAATAACCTCGACCAGCCACAAGCTTTGGCCGTTTTGCAGACCAACCACGGCAATCGAGCAAATGACATTTACTCGTTGTATTCATCGTGTTTTCCCGAATTTTCGCCGACACAGATCATCGCGGCTGTGGATACAGACTCTCATTTCAAACTTCACATGTGGAAGCTTTTGAACGAGCGTGCACAAACGTTGACTAACACATGGTCGTATATGTTCACGTGGAGCTCTCCGATTTTTGATGGTGCACTCGGAGCAAGTCATGGATTGGATATTCCATTCATTTTCAATAACGTGGAGTCTCAGCGGGTACATGTTTACACGGGCAATGATCCGAGTGCCCCAGAACTGGCTAAGGAAATGTCGCGCGAGTTGATCGCGCTTGGCAACACCGGACGACCGAACTGGGCTCCTTATGACCTCGTAAATCGGAATGTCAAGATATTTGACGTGCCAACAAGAGTTCTTCATGCAAATGACGAGACACCCGACAACCTCGTGTACAACTTTTGGATGAAATCATGATTCGATCGAGAGTTACTGTCCCCCAAATACTTGAACGTAAGTCGACTGCAAGAGAATCGCAGCGAATCACCATGATCACCGCATATGACGCAACATTTGCATCCATCGTTGACGAGTCAGGCGTTGACATCATTCTTGTTGGAGATTCTGTTGGTTCGGTAGTGCAAGGTGTAGCGACGACAATTCCCGTGACACTCGAAGAGATGGAATATCACGTTCGACTCGTTGCCCGTGCTCAACCTCGGGCCCTCATTGTGGGCGATCTGCCTTTCGGCTCGTACCAAGTAAATTCCGAGCAAGGTGTGCGCAGTGCTATCAGATTGATTAAGGCTGGAGCATCAGCAGTCAAGCTTGAAGGTGGAGTAAATATGTACGACACCATCGCGGCAATCAGTCGAGTTGATATTCCCGTCATGGGCCACATTGGTCTCACGCCCCAGAGTTACCACCGCATGGGTGGTCATCGAGTTCAGGGTCGTACAGACAATCGCGATGCAGGTGGCAGAGAGCGTATTTTCGAAGATGCGCATTCCGTCGAGCAGGCTGGCGCATTTGCTGTAGTGCTTGAGGGCATTCCACGACAACTCGCGCAAGAGATCACACAAAAGGTTTCCATACCAACTATTGGAATCGGTGCTGGGCCTGATTGTGATGGTCAGGTATTAGTACTTCACGACATTCTTGGGCTTACTACACACAATCTCAAGTTCACGAAACAATACGCAGACATACGAACCGCAAGTGTCGATGCTTGTTCAAATTTTGTCAACGAGGTTCGCAACGGACAATGGCCCGATGACGCTCATTCATTCCACTGAGCAATTGGCTATTTGGAGGTCAAGCATCCTTGATCAAACAATTGCGTTCGTTCCGACGATGGGCGCTTTGCACGAGGGGCATATAGCTCTTATTAAACGTGCGGCAGAGCAATGCGACATAGTCGTTGTCTCAGTGTTTGTAAATGCACTGCAGTTTGGTGACAGTTCCGACTTCGATAGATATCCACGTTCGATCGAATCTGATCATGAATTGAGCAGCGCGGCAGGTGCATCAATTGTCTTTGCCCCTACAACGGTGGAAATGTTTCCACCCAACTTTGACAACTATGTAACACCGTCCCCTATCGCAGAACAATTCGAAGGCGCATCACGACCTGGCCATTTCGCGGGTGTGGTAACGGTCGTCAACCGTCTATTTGATCTCGTTCAGCCACACACTGCAATTTTCGGCGCGAAGGATTATCAGCAAGTTGCAGTCATACGTGACATGGCTCGCGCATTACACCCATCGCTAAGGATTCTTTGTTCTGAAACTATTCGCGATTCTGACGGATTAGCGCTTTCGAGTAGAAATTCACGACTCAGCCCATTAGCCCGCGCAAAGGCTGTCGTGATACCAAACGCTCTCTTCGCCCTACGCTCAGCCTTCAATGCCGGTCAGTTGGATTGCGCCACGCTTGTGCAAGTTGCACGAAACATCCTTGATACCGAACAGGAACTAGCCGTTGAATATCTAGTTGTTGTCGATTCTCAAACGCTCAAATGTCATGTTGATGTAGTCGCAAAAGATTCAATCGTGTTATTCGCAGGAATCATCGACGGAGTACGCCTTATAGACAATATTGAGCTCAAGCTTTTTGCTTAACGATGTATGTCAGCGTCATACTGATTTGCAATATGGCGAACACTGAACACCGAATCTCCTGACAAGATTCCTCCACGCCCAAGCATCCGGCCAGATTGCCAATTTGAAAGTCCAAGTTCGGGTTTATCAAGAGCGAATTGACCATCCACCCAACGCGTCATTCCATTCCCGACGAATGGTGCATCTGCCTCACGCCAAACCTGTTCCCTTTCTGCGGGGTCTTCTGAAATTATTGAAACAATAAACCTTGGCGCAGATTCGTTAAAGAGTGCGATTGCGTCCTGTAAATTCTCCACGATGACCAGTGAACACTCTGGATTGTCTTCCCATTCCCATTCAGTTGAAAGGTCTGAAGGATCCAGATCAACGAAAGTTGTAGCACTTAGCGCTTTTGATTGAATCGCCTTCGATTCAGCATCAAGGTGAAGAACAGCACGTACACCTTTATTCTTTGCTGTCGCGTCGAACGCTTCTATAAAAATTGGAACTAGCTCCTGGGCACGAGCTCTCAAGACGCAACAGACATTGAGCGTATTGCAAACCTTACGATCGATCGAATTCCGCACAACTTGCTCAAACCATCGTGAGTCGGCGTGTTCACCCGCAATCATCCACGCGCCACCCATTCCATGCAGACTCGCCGCAATGCCATGCTGTTGGGCAACTGATCCCAACTGAGCAACTGCTTTACCACTGCCTCTCGCGATAGCAAGCGAAACACGCCTGTCAGAAAACAATGCCCAACCACTCGCATGCGATCGAGATTCGACGAGCATTACTGCACCAACGGGCAATCCGCTCATCAGCAATGCGGGTCGCACTGCAAGATCCATTATGGCTTGGGCCGTCGGCAAAGCATCACTGCCAATTCTGAACACACAAGAATTCCCTGAACGCAATACACCGGTGGCGTCGGCAAATACGTTTGGTCTGCCCTCAAACACAAACGCAACCACTCCCAATGGCGCCTTAATCGATGAAACCTGCCACCCACTATGTTCGGTCGTCTCCAAAATTGACCCATTCACTTGTGGAGTTCGAGCCCACGTCAGGAGCGCATTGATCATGTCGCGACGCATTGAGTCCGTGAGTGTCAGGCGGGTCGTAGATCGCCCCCTGCATTTCGCAATTGAAACATCAGCCTCATTAACGGTCCGTATTTGACGAAAGATTTGTTCATCGCCGAGTAGCCGTGCAAACTCTTGATAGAACGCAGTTATTTGTTCTGGCAATGTAGCTTTCATTTCCTCAAATGCCATGGCACTCTGCGAAACAGCATCATGACTGATGATTAGATCAGCTTGAGGAATATGCAAGATTTGGCCCCCACTCAAACCAATCAATCGATCACCTAACACAAAACTGTTTGCTATTGCTTCACCGATTCTGTGTGGTGATCCATCGATGAGAACGATGTCATTCGCACCGAGGTTCTTCAAGACAACACCTCGCTCATCTGAACAAGACGCTTCTCGTCAATTGATAAATGCGCTGCCTGACCAATTGCGACTGACAACAATCCATCGAGTAATCCAACCTCGGCTTGAAAATTGTTATGCACAGCATGTTGGAACTGTATGTGTTCAACATAAGAAGCTCCGTGATGAAAGCCCTTCACAATATTTTGGTCAATTTCAATCGCATATTCCTGAAACGATCCGTAACCATCTTTACGCCTGCCCACTCGCACTATTGATTCTGAAATCATCGCTTCAATTTTGCCTGCATCACCAACAACGCATATCTCCTGCTCGTTCTTTGATGCCTCTGCGAACATGCAGAGATCCAACAAACCACGAACTCCATTTTCAAAGTTCACTATGACAAACGCATTGTCCAAGATGTCTGGAGTCTTACCATCGTATTTTTCGTTGAGGTGGTTGACATCTTGTGATCCGCTAGCTATCACAGACACAGGACGACTGTTGGCGATCAAACACATGAGGTCAAAGAAATGACAGCACTTCTCAACAAGGGTTCCACCAGTATTGACATTAAAACGATTCCAGTCTTCAACTTTTTCTAAAAACGGGTATCGATGTTCACGTATCGAAATCATCTTTACTGAGCCAACTGCCCCCCTTCCTATCTCTTGCAAAACCCGTCTAGTCGGCGCCATGTACCGATATTCAAGACCAACCCAAACGACTTGATTTTCCGACTGTGCATCCGTTTGCAACTCAATCAGTTTCTTGCAGTCAGATACCGTTGTGCACAGCGGCTTCTCAATCAGCACATGCTTACCCGTACGCATAACTTCTTCGGCGATTTCCATGTGGGTGTGATTAGGGGTCGCGATCACCACCACATCGGCTTGGCAATTTGCGAGCAAGTCCTTGTAGTTCACAAAGTACCGCACACCTTCAACACGATTAAGTGCGCGTCTGGCCTTTTCGAGGCTTGGAGTGTGTGGATCGCATACGGCAATAATTTGCGTATTTGGCATCTCGATCAAATTACGGATGTGTTCTAGGCCCATCATGCCGCTTCCGACGATGGCGTATTTCAAAATTTTGACATCAACAGCGGGCACCTCTTTATCGTAGATCGCTAATCTAGAAATATGAGTGACGGCAACCAATCCAACCCCCAGTCAAGTTCCCTGTATTTCAGGCAATTATTATCGGGTAGAGATTTCGCGATCGGAAATCAAGTGGCAGAGCAAATGGTCAATTTTGTGTACTTGATTGGAGATACGGATAGCCGAGAATGCGTGATCGTAGACCCTGCATATGCAGTCAAGGAGTTACTCGACATTGCAGCAACTGATGAGATGCGAGTGGTTGGTGCATTGGCAACTCACTATCACCCCGATCACGTCGGGGGCTCGATGATGGGTTGGAATATTGATGGCATCGCAGCGCTACTCGATCAGGTTGATATCCCAATTCACGTGCAAGAACTCGAGTCTGAATGGGTGATGAGAACTACCGGCGTAACAGTTGATCACCTGCACCAACATCAGCCTGGCGACACAATCAAGGTCGGACAGGTTGAAATATGTCTGATCCATACCCCTGGCCACACACCAGGCAGTCAATGTTTCCTCGTGGACAACTGCCTCGTCGCTGGCGACACACTTTTTCTCGAGGGCTGCGGTCGCACTGATCTTCCTGGATCGAACCCTGAACAGATGTATGAAAGCCTCAACACTCTTGCTGCCCTGCCTGATAAAACAATCGTCTTTCCGGGACATAGATATTCAGATCCTTCATCCCGACCACTTGACGAAGTACGTGAAACCAACTATGTCTTCAAGCCGAAAACGCAGGCGGATTGGATGCAATGGTTTGGTTAGCCAACCAATGACGACGCCAAGCTGCTTATTCCACCGAGCGTGAGTAGCACCAACACCATCCTCTTAAATACAACAGCATTGATGTGCTTGCGTAATGCAACGCCTGCATAAACGCCAATCAGCATTACTGGCGTTACAAATAGTGCAGAACGAACCTCTTCCGAGTGAATCTTGCCAGACAGCCCAAAAACAAAAATGCTGAAGATGCTTGTCACTGAGAAAATGAGATTGAGCGTTGCGCGCTGAACGTCGGGCGTAAGGCGTCTTGCTTGCAGTGTGAAAACAATTGGTGGTCCATTTGTAGATGTCGCCATCAGCAAAACCCCGCTCAACCAGCCCATTGTCCAATCAAGCGATACATGGGCCTGTTGTAAGTCGCGTCCACGAGCGAGCATCCACACTCCAAACAACACCGCAATTCCTAACAACGCTTTCAACACACTTTGATTTGCAAATCTAAAGAGCACAAGTCCGATTGGTGCACCCAAACAAGATGCAGCGATAAAGCGAAACGCTATTGACCTGTGCTGGTGGTGACGCAATTGCCAAGCCTGCCCAAAATTGCTGACAGTACCCAACAATGTTGCAACTATGACGGCCTGATGCAGGTCAACAAACAGCACCATGAGAGGAACCGCAAGCAAAGAAAAGCCAAACCCTGCGATGGACTGAATAACGGAAGTGAAAAGAATAATTGTTGCAACAATGAATAAATGTTCTTGCAACATGATTCGAATTACCCTATTGCACCGAGTTGTTATGCAACTATTGCTGCAAGTGCTTGAGCGAACACTTCTGAATGCCTATCGACATCCATCTCGCTGTGAAATGGTGACATCAGGGCCATGTTGTGAAATGGCGCCAGCAACACACCTCGATTGAGACAAAACAAGTGCAGGAACGATTCAAGCTCTGGATCAACCGCAGCAGCTGCTTGGGCTCCATTTATTGGCGGAGTACAAAACCAATATTCCGCCCGACATCCGAGCTGTTGCACGTGCCAATCGAGCTTCTGATTGTTGCATGCCTCTTGAACGCCCTGAGTCCAACGTGTCGCAAGAGGGACGGTCTTTGCGAAATCTTCATCTTGCAACGCATGAGAGAGGGTTGCTTTCATCGCGCTCATCGCCAGAGCACTTCCACTCAACGTACCGCCCACACCAGAAACGTCTACGTCGTGACCGGACATCTCGCGTTCAAGCCGTTGTGCAATCTCCGCAGTCATCCCGTATGCGCCAACAGGAATTCCACCACCAATCGTTTTGCCGATGACTACAAAATCAGGATCTATTGCCCACAACTTGGTGCATCCACCAGTACCAGCACAAATTGTGTGAGTCTCATCAACAACCAACAACACGTCGTACTTGCGTGTTAACGCGCGCAGACCAGTTATGTATCCGTCGAGTGGCAACACTATTCCAATATTGGTCAGTGCTGGCTCAATGAGTACACACGCAACGTCACCAATTGCGAGTGCAGCTTCAAGCGCTTCGAGATCATTAAATGGGACGGCGCGGGTTGTTAATGCTGGTTCAACTTGTGGACCAATCGCCCCAGGACGACTTACCGTCTCACCACGTTCATTGAGTATCACAAGTGTTTCATCAACTGAACCGTGGTAACACCAATCGTGCACTACAACCTTTGGTCGACCAGTCAACATTCGCGCAAAACGTAAAACAAACCTATTTGCATCCGTAGCACTAATAGAAAATTGCCATTTTGGCAAACCAAAACGTTGTGCAAGATTCTCCGCAACCCACTGCGCGTCTGATGTGGGAAGCATCGTGGTTAAACCCAATTGTGCTTGTCGAGTAACCGCTGCTGAAACCGCTTCAAGAGCATGACCAGTCATAGCCCCTGTATCGCCCAGACAGAAATCTATGTACTCAATGTCATCGACATCGACAAAGCGTGCTCCGTACGCCTTTTGAACATGCAATGGAAAACTCCCAGGCCATCTCGTCATCCACGGCATTGGAACACCAGAAAGCAACGCGTCATGGGCCGAATGCGCAAGTGCAAGCGACTTCGGATGAATGTCGCAAAATAATTGCTCCTCGCTTGCTAAGGCTTTAGCGAGTTTCGATCTGTTGATCACACGCATATTCTTACATTTACCGCCGCCTGATCTCTACACTGAGAAGCATGGGTGCGAACGCCAATAACTCCTCGATCAATCACGAGCTAAGCATCGATGCGGCTCGACTGATGGACCGAATCATGAGTTTGGCAGAGATTTCGCCCATTGCTGGAGGCGGCAACTGCCGGCTGGCGCTCACCGACGATGATCGCGACGGTCGTGATCTTGTGGTTTCATGGATGCGCGATCTCAATATGGAAGTTTCAGTTGATGCTGTTGGCAACATCATTGCGGTATGGAATGTGGGTTCGGGTCCGCCAGTTATGACCGGGAGCCACATTGACACAGTTCGCACTGGAGGAAAGTTTGACGGCAACTACGGCGTTATTGCCGGATTAGAAGTCGTGCAAACGTGTCAACAGAACGGTGTGACTCCAGACCACCCCTTGGCTGTTGGAATTTTTACCGACGAAGAAGGTGCACGTTTTGCGCCGGACATGCTTGGATCACTGGTGTATGTCGGTGGTATGACCACAGAAGAAGCGCTTGACATCACCGCTATTGACGGTCCGCGACTTGGCGATGAACTCGTACGAATCGGATACGCAGGATCTGCCCCATGCCCCGGAGTAATTCCTCACGCCTTTGTGGAGCTACATATCGAACAAGGACCATTACTCGAAGCAAATGATGTTCGCATCGGTGCAGTAACTGGCGTTCAGGGAATCTCATGGCAAGAAGTAACTATTGTTGGACAATCAAACCATGCTGGCACTACGCCCATGTCATTGCGTCATGATCCAACCTACGTGGCAGCAGAGATCGCCGTCTTTCTTCGAAAATTGAGCGCTCGGTACGGTTCACACCAGGTCTGCACTGTTGGCAAGGTCGATGTCTTTCCTAATTTGATAAACGTCGTAGCTGCCAGAGTCACAATGACGCTGGATATTCGCAACACCGACGAGTACTTGCTGCAACGTGCAGAAATGGAGGTCGCAGCTTTTCTTAACGAGATAGCAACTTCAGAGGGCGTCACAATTACTACCAAGAAACTTGCGAGATTCGAGCCAGTCGAGTTCGACGAGCGTGTTGTTGCCGTCATTGAGCAAATATCCAACGACCTTGGCAACACCACACAACGCATGCCATCCGGCGCAGGTCATGATGCACAAATGCTTGCAAGGGTCTGTCCAACTGCAATGATCTTCGTACCAAGCATCAACGGCATCAGTCATAATCCGGCCGAAGATACCGAGACTGACGACCTTGTAGCAGGAGCCAATATCTTGCTGCATGCGATGTTGAATCTCTGCTCCACCGATTTTGCCAAAGTATGAAAGTATTGATCTCATGTCCAGATTGATCACCGTTGGAGCCGCACAACTTGGCCCGATTCAAAAAGAAGATGATCGCGCATCAGTAGTGAAGCGATTAATTGCACTTCTCCATCAAGCCAAATCTGCAAGTTGTGATCTTGTTGTTTTTCCTGAACTTGCACTCACAACATTTTTCCCTCGGTGGTTTGTAGACGATATTTCGGAAGCTCACCATTGGTACGAAACCGAAATGCCCTCGCCAGTCACTCTCCCACTATTTACAGAAGCGAAGCGCCTCGGCATTGGTTTTTGTCTCGGCTATGCAGAACTCACTCCACAAGGCGAGCGTTTCAATACACAAATCTTGGTTGAACGTGACGGTTCAGTTGTCGCTAAATACCGCAAAGTTCACATTCCGGGCCATGCAAAACACGAACCCGATCGACCCTTTCAACATGCAGAGCGCTATTACTTCACACCGAGCGAAGAGGGCTTCGGAGTTTGGAAGGCATTTGGTGGTCGACTTGGAATGATGATTTGCAATGACCGTCGCTGGCCCGAGTCGTACCGCGTGATGGGGCTTCAGGGTGTGGAAATGATCTTGTGCGGATACAACACGCCAATGCATTATGTGCCAGATCCATCGCAGGATATTTTGCAAGGATTTCATAATGCTCTGGTCATGCAAAGTGGCGCATACCAAAACGGCACATTCGTTATCGGCGTTGCCAAAGGTGGCGTTGAAGAAGGTGTATTGGGCTTGTGTGATTCGAGCATCATTGCACCGTCTGGCGAGATCTTGGCAAAAACCACAACAACTGAGGATGAATTGGTCTCGGCGGTGTGCGACCTCGATTGGTGCAAGCAATACAAGGAAACGCTGTTCGACTTTGACAAATACCGCCGCCCAGAGGTGTATGGCCGAATCACCGCGCAACGCGGAACCGTTCTCGACTGACCCCAGGGGAAATGGTTATTGCTTAACATTTTGTAAAGTAAATGCTGTAGCGTAAAACCCGTGACTGCTATGGATTTAAGCGCATCGCAAGTTGAAAATATCGCGTTTACCGTCAACGAAACTCCGGTGACGGTTCGCTCTGATCACCCCCATTTATTGGCCGCATTGCGGGAAGAACTCAACATCACTTCACCAAAAGACGGCTGCTCGCCTTCTGGTCAGTGCGGTTGCTGCACGGTCCTTGTCAATGGCAAAGCAGTTGTGAGTTGTCAGACTCCTCTCACCAAGGTCGCTGGCTCAACCGTTGTCACTCTTGAAGGAGTATCTGAGTCCGAACGCAATACCTACGCTCAAGCATTTGCGGCTTGTGGTGGTTTGCAGTGTGGTTTTTGTATACCGGGCATTGTGGTCCGGGCTAAAGCTCAAGTCGACAAAAAGGGCGCTGACCTCGTGCGCAGCGACATGGCAAAACATCTTGGTGCCCACTTGTGTCGTTGCACTGGATACGTAAAAATTCTTGATGCGATCGAGATGGTCGCTCGCGGTGAAGTTCCGGTCATGGTCAAACCAGGTGGCGTCGGAAGCCGCACGATTAAGTACGAAGCAGAAGCTCTTGCGCTTGGTGATCGCGGATACATTGACGACATCCGTATACCAGGCATGTTGCATGCTGCATTAGTTTTCACGCAACACACTCGAGCAGACGTCAACGCAATAAATGCTGCAAACGCACTGAATATGCCCGGCGTTCAAGCTGTGTTTACTGCAGCTGATATTCCGGGCGAATTGATGGTTGGAATCATTTACAAAGATTGGCCAGTCATGATTCCGGTTGGTGGCAGAACCTCCTACGCAGGTGACGTGCTCGCCATAGTTGTTGCCGACACGCGAGATCATGCAAGAGCTGCGACTCATGCGGTCGTTATTGATTACACCGTGCATCAACCCATTACCGATCCACTCGCTGCCCTCGCTAACGCTGAAGTTGCAGTATGGAAAACTGACAACAACGTTTTAAGCACGAGTCGGTATGAACGCGGTGACGCTTCTGCTGCTCTACAAAATAGCGAATATGTTGTCGAAGAAACTTTCGTAACGCAACGAATCGAGCATGCATTTCTCGAACCAGAAAGCACAGTTGCTGTTCCTTCTGCTGATAGCAAGTCTCTGCACGTCTATTCCGGCGGCCAAGGTATTTGGGATGACCGCAATGACATCGCAAAACTCTTGAAACTCGACAATTCCCAAGTCACGGTCGAACTTGTCACCAACGGCGGGGCCTTTGGCGGCAAAGAAGACATGAGCAATCAAGCACACACAGCCTTAAGTGCCTGGCTTTTGCAAACTCCGGTCAAATGCACACTTTCACGCGAAGAAAGTCTCTTAATGCATGCCAAGCGACACCCAATCACGATGAAGTACAAGGCATCGTGCGACAAGCAGGGCAAGCTCACAGCTCTGCATGTGCGTGCAATCGGTGATTCTGGCGCATACGCAAGCGTCGGCATGAAGGTTCTCGAACGCATGGCCGGTCATGCAAGTGGTCCTTACCAAGTACCAAACATCGATGTTGAGGCAATTGCTGTGCGCACGAACAACCCTGTTTGCGGCGCATTTCGGGGCTTCGGAGCGAACCAAGCCCAGTTTGCAATGGAAGGTGTGATTGATCGGCTTGCCGAAAAGGTAGGCATCGATGGATGGTCTATGCGACAACTCAATGTCATCATGCCCGGCCAAGTTTGGGGTCCAGGTCAAATCATGGACGACGGTTGTCTCGGTGCATCGGAATGCCTCAAGGCAATAAAGCCTGCTTATGACGCCGCGCGCGCATCTGGCAAGGCCGTCGGGTTGGGACTAGGGCTCAAAAACAGCGGTCTTGGAAACGGATTTAAGGAAATCAATCGCGCAGTAATCCGATTTAAAGAAGATGGCCGCGTTGAAGTTCGCCATGGTTGGACCGAAATGGGTCAAGGCATCAACACGGTTGCGCTTCAAGTTGCTGTGCACGAACTTGGCATTGACGGCAATCTCATAGACGTAATTGTTGATACAACTCGCGAATTGGGCCTTGGTCAAACAACTGGATCTCGCGGCACATTGATGGGCGCAGGAGCTGTAAAAGATGCATGCGACACAGCCAAGGCAGCAAATTGCGCAATCGGTATTGATCACTACGGCGAGTATCGAGTCGATTGGACGACCAAGCTCGGAGACCCCGATGTAATCAATCCAATTATTCACTCAACCTTTGGATACGCAGCACAAATGGTTGTCATGGATCGAGAGACCAACAAAATTGAGCGAGTTGTTGCTGCTCACGATGTTGGCAAAGCAGTCAATCCTCAACTTTGCGAGGGCCAAATTGAAGGCAGTGTTCATATGGGTTTGGGCTACGCACTATCTGAAGATTTCCCTAGCGATCCGCAGACTGGCTTCCCCATCAACAAAACATTGAGATCTCTTAAAATTTTGCGTGCCAAAGATGTTCCTGCGATTGAGGTCATCTTGGTTGAATCACCGCAACCAAATTCACCGTACGGAATCAAGGGTGTCGGAGAGATTGGACTAGTGCCAACTGCAGGCGCTGTTGCTGCTGCATTTCGCGAACTGAACGGCACATGGCACACAACTTTGCCAATGCTCAAATCATCTTCAGACGATTCGGAAGAATAATCGCTGTGTCGAACACAACGCCTGGACTTGTCTGCGCACATCATCATTTGTACTCTTCACTCGCTCGCGGGATGCCTGCCACTCGGCATACGCCCACAAAGTTCATTGAAGTGTTGCAACAAGTGTGGTGGCGTATCGATGCCGCGCTTGATGCCGACATGATTTATTGGTCTGCAGCACTTGGTGCAGTAGAAGCACTCATGAATGGTACGACAGCGATAATCGATCATCATGAATCGCCAAACATGATTGAAGGTTCGCTTTCCCTTATCAATAAGGCGTGCCGCGATGTTGGTGTCAGAGTAAACACGTGTTATGGAGTGTCTGATCGATGGGACAACAGCGGTCAATTGCATTCCAAAGTGTCACCGCTGTCAAAGATGACTGATGCCGCTCAAAGAGGTCTAGCCGAATGTGAACGATTCATCGCCGAGGGTGGTACGGGAATGGTCGGAGTGCATGCCGCGTTTACGTGCAGCGATGAGACTTTGAACGCCGCAGCACAATTGGCGAAACAACTTCATGTTGGAGTTCATATTCACGTTGCCGAAGGTGACGACGACGCACAAGCTGCAGCGCGTTTGTCCGAACTGGCCGCTGATGACTGGTTACTCGTACACGGAGTACAACTCAAAGCCCCCCTGCGCGGTCGCCTTGTGCACAACCCACGATCAAACATGAATAATCATGTTGGCTACGGCGCACCAACCACAAAATCCAACACGATCCTGCTCGGTAGCGATGGAATCGGAGCCGACATGCTCGAAGAATCTCGTCTGGCATACGCACGGTTGCGCGAATTCGATATTACTGAAACTCCAGAAACTGTTGCACAGTGGTTGCGAAACGGATACGAAATCTTCCCTGAAGCTCAAACCGACACAGTTACATGGAATTACGATCAGATCGAGAGCCCATGGCATGTTGCTTTCACGCCGGGTACTCGGGCTACTGATGTGCTCATTGATGGTGAAGTGGTACTCAAGGACGGTTTACCAACCAAAGTTGACATCAACGAAATTCGGGCAAAAGCACACGAACAAGCATTACGACTATTTGAAAGGTTGCAATAATGTCATTACCAACTCAGGCAATTAATCCTGCAACTGGCAAGGCTCGCGTAGCCATCTATCTACAAGACGCCCACCGCATTCGCGAAGGCATGGAGTACGCGCAATATGCAGAGTCAAAGGGCTTTGAGGCTGTGTGGCAGGCTGAAAGTCGTCTTGTTCGAGAAGCAACAGTGCCAATGGCTGCTTTCGCATCAGTAACTAAAACGATCAAGGTTGGTTCAGGAGTTGTCGATTGTTGGAGCCGCAACCCAGCTCGACTAGCCGCGACATTCTCTACTCTCGATGACCTTGCTCCAGGTCGTGTGATTCTCGGAATTGGCGCATGGTGGGATCCGTTGGCGCAGAAGGTTGGCATATCTCGCGCCAAACCGCTGCGTGCAATGCGCGAGATCGTGCTCAATGTTCGAGCGCTTTTACACAACGAGACCGTCACGTTTGATGGCGAGTTCGTAAAGTTCGATGGAATTGAATTGGATTACGTCTATCAAGAACGTCGCGCGAAAGACGTGCCGATCTATATCGGTGCAACTGGCATGCAGATGATGGAACTCACGGGAGAAATCGCCGATGGAGTTGTCCTCAACTACTTGGTTTCCCCCGATTACAACAAGCAAGCCATTGAGGCTCTCACTGCTGGTGCCGATAAGGCCGGCCGCAAAATTGCGGATATCGACAGGCCACAACTCGTCGTGTGCAGTGTGCACGAGGATCGCAAGACTGCACTCAACATGGCTCGCGAAATGGTAACTCAATATCTTGGTCAACAACCGCACATCATGAAAGCTTCAGGTGTTCCGCAAAGTCTGCTTGACAAAGTTGGTGAAGTTTTGACATGGCCGGCTACTCACGAGCAAGTTACAGCGGCCTCAAAATTGGTACCGGACGAAATCGTGCAAATGCTCACCGCCAGTGGTACTCCAGCTGAAGTTCGAGCAAGCGTGAAGCATTACATCGACAACGGGGCAACTTGCCCTATTTTGTATCCGCTCGGCGATGTTAAGGCAATGATCGATACTTTCGCGGACTGGGATGGCATTCAATGACCGTTGCAATACCACTCACCATCAGTGAGGCGCTCGACGCCTTGTCGAGTAACCCCGACGCGCGCCTTATTCAGGGTGGCACAGACATGATGGTTGAGATCAATTTCAATCACCTCAAGCCACACAACATCATCGCATTACGACGCATTAAAGAGTTGCGCACTTGGACAAAGAACACCGATGGCTCAATCACAATCGGTGCTGGTGTGCCTTATCAAGAGATGGAGACCGGAGAACTCAAACAACTCGTACCTGCTCTCGCTGAAGCAGCACGAACAGTTGGATCACCTCAAATTCGAGCTGCCGGTACCCTCGGTGGCAATTTGGGAACGTGCTCACCTGCTGGAGATGGATTGCCAGTGCTGTTTGCTGTAGATGCAGTTGTTCATCTGCAAAGCAACGAAGTATCGCGCCAACTCTCAATTCACGATTTCATGCTAGGTGTCAAACGAAATGCTCGCAACGCAAACGAAATCATCACGGCAGTGACTATTCCAGTACTGAACGGTTGGCAAGGTTACACAAAAGTTGGTGTTCGAAACGCGATGGTCATATCGGTTGCATCTGCGTGCTTGGCAGTCGACAAGCCCACGAAGTCTGTTCGTATTGCGCTTGGCGCAGTTGGCCCAACCATTATTCGTTGTCGCGACGCGGAGTCTTGGCTCACGCAACAGTTCGATCTTTCAACTTCAACCAAGATTGAACTCGATTTGGCAAAAGAGTTCGGTCGACGCGTAGCGCTCGAATCAAAACCAATCGATGATCACCGTTCTACTGCTGAATACCGCCGGCACGCAGTATCGGTGCTTGCGCAACGACTCATCACAAGGGCTTATCCATCATGAACGACCCAATTGGAAACGAAATGTACTCGCTACATGTAAACGGACAAGACCGTGCGGTTATGGATGCATGGGTTGGCGAAAGCCTGCTCTACGTTTTGCGCGAACGTCTAGGACTTCCCGGGGCCAAAGGCGCATGCGAGCAGGGCGAATGCGGAAGTTGCACCGTGTTGATGGACGGCGATGCAGTGTGCTCATGTTTGGTGATGGCTGCAACTGCAGTTGGATCCGAAATCGTCACCGTCGAAGGTCTGGTTGAACAAAACCCCACGATGGCGGTCACTGCTCACGCGATAACAAGCCAGGTAACAGATGTTCAACAGGCTTTCATTACAGAAGGCGGAGTGCAGTGCGGTTTTTGCACTCCTGGCTTGATCGTTGCTGTGCATCACCTCCTTGACAAGAACCCAGATCCAACCGAACTTGAAGTGAAGGAATCTATTTCTGGCAATATTTGTCGCTGCACAGGCTATGGACGTATCTTCGCTGCGGTTGAAGCGGTCGTTCAAGTTCGAAAGGCCAATTCATGAGCGCCACTAAACAAGATGTTCGTTCTAGAGACACTCTCGGTGCCAGCGCACTTCGCCCAGATGGAGTTGCAAAAGTTACCGGCGCGTTCTCATTTTCCTCGGATATGTGGGCTGAAAACATGTTGTGGGGTGCAACACTTCGCTCTCCTCATCCATACGCCCGCATTATTTCAATTGACACAACGCCTGCCCTACTTATCAGCGGTGTCTCAGCAGTGCTCACTGCACAAGATGTTCCCGGCAAGGCAACTTACGGTCTCATTTCCGCAGACCAACCCGTCTTTGCATCCGAATATGTGCGCTATATGGGCGAGCCAGTCGCAATTGTCGCTGCAGATCATCCAGAAACCTGCCGACGAGCCCTTGAGGCAATCATCGTCAACTATGAAGTACTCACTCCTGTTGTAGACCCGGAACTTGCAATGCTTTCATCTACCGAACTGATTCATCCTGACGGAAACCTCATCCGGCATCAGCACATTGTGCATGGCGACCCCAACGCAGCATCAGATATAACTGTTGAAGGCAATTACACGATTGGAATGCAGGATCAAGCATTTCTTGGCCTTGAAGCCGCCATGGCTTTTCCCGATTCGGGTGGAAATGGAGTTGAACTGCATATTGCCACTCAATGGTTGCACGAAGATCGCGGTCAGATAGCAGCTTGTTTGGCGCTTCCAGAAGAGAATGTTCGGCTCGTGCTTGGCGGAGTTGGTGGCGCATTCGGGGCGCGTGAAGACATTAGTTTGCAGGTTCACTGTTGTTTGCTTGCTCTCCGCACTGGTAAACCGATCAAAATGCAGTACAGCCGAGAAGAAAGTTTCTTTGGACACGTGCATCGCCATCCTGCCAAAATCTGGATGAAGCATCACGCAACCAAGGACGGAAAAATCGTCAAGATTGAATCCCGCATGGTTTTCGACGGTGGCGCCTATACGAGTACCTCCCCTGCAGTCTTGATCAACGGAATCACTCACACTCAAGGGCCGTACCAGTGCGACAACGCGATTGTTGACGGCTATGCCGTACGCACCAACAATCCACCATGTGGTGCAATGCGTGGTTTTGGTGTCGTACAAGCCTGTTTTGCTCACGAAAGCCAAATGGATTTGTTGGCAGCAGCGTGCGGTCTTTCACCGGTTGATGTTCGCCTCAAGAACGCAATGCGTACTGGCGACAAGCTCATCACTGGTCAAACGGTTGAAAGTGTCGCGCCAGTCGAACGTTGCATCCGTGAAACCGACGCAATACCAATGCCAGAACCGATGTCACAGAAGGCCAATGTTCTTGAGTTTCCGGGTGGCAGCGGTCGCACGGCAGATAGACACAACATCATTCGAGGTGTTGGCTGGGGTGTCTCCATCAAAAACTTGATGTATTCAGAGGGATTTGATGATTATGCAACTGCACGCTGCACACTCTCCGATGGTGTTGCATCGCTCAAATTTGCAACGTCCGAAGTTGGACAAGGCTTCGTGACTCTTGCGCCACAGATAGCTCGAAGCGTTCTCGGAATCGATGAAGTCGTTCTCGAAACGTCCGACACACAGATTGGTTCAGCGGGATCAACTTCTGCCTCTAGGCAAACATGGATGAGCGGTGGCGCCGTCGATGGTGCGTGCCGATTGGTTCGCGAGCGTCTTTTTGAGCATGTGGGAAAACTTCACAACATTGACCCAATTCGATTGATGGTAGAGAATACCGACATCATCGATACGGTTGGAACGTTCCGCATCAGTGTCTCCGATGCAACACAAGGCATCACCATCTCTGAGACTTTTGAGCATCATCACCGCAAGACTGAAGATCTGGACGAAAATGGTCAAGGCAACTGTCACGTTGCATTTGCCTTCGTTGCCCATCGAGCCGTAGTTGACGTTGACGTCGAACTTGGATTGGTCAAGGTTGTACAGATTGCTACGGCGCAAGATGTCGGACGAGTCCTCAACCCATTATCGGCGATTGGTCAGCTTGAAGGCGGTATCGCGCAGGGTCTTGGTCTTGCTGTCATGGAAGAGATCATCATGGACAATGGTCGTGTTAAAAACCCAAGCTTTACCGACTATCTATTGCCGACCGCACTGGATGCTCCACGAGTAGTCGCGATCATGATTGAGGAGCCAGAACCTCAAGCGCCACTCGGCGCTAAAGGCATTGGCGAACCACCTTGTATATCAGTGACACCTGCAATCGTCGCTGCAATTCGATCAGCAACCGGAAAAGCACTACTACGAGTTCCAGTACGGCCACAAGATATTTGCTTGTGACTTGCCACAAGATATTTGCTTGTGAACTACTCAGGCTGAGGGCCTGCACCAATAAGTGCAAGCGTACGAACCGTGCCGATTGAGCCAGGTCGCGGTGACTGTGCAGGCACAGAGGTGTCAACGAACTGCGGATCAACAAACACAACATCGAACGGCATGTTCTTTGTCAACTGCGTTGTTGATCTACGTATCGACTTATCAACAAACGAGATAACTACACCCTTCTCGCCTGCACGACCTGTGCGGCCCGAACGGTGAATGTAGTCTTTTGGATCTTCTGGCAAATCAAAGTGCACCACAACAGGCACTGCATCAATGTGAATACCACGAGCAGCAACATCGGTCGCAACCATCACTGTTGCTTTGCCTCGTCGAAACTGCTCAAGCGCACGCTCACGCTGGGCTTGACTACGATTTCCGTGAATAACACAGGTCTCTACACCCAATGACTCAAGATTGCCTGCTAATCGGTCAGAACCATGCTTGGTGCGACAAAACACGATGGCACGTTCGTAATGATTTGCAATTTCTGCAACCATTCGAGTTCGCTCGTCGCGGTTGACGTTCCAAAATAAATGCTCAATCTCGCCACCATTTTCAGCGGCTGCTACCTGATGCTTTTTCGGATCTCGCTGAAATTCACGAATCAAGTTGTCGACATCACCATCAAGCGTTGCCGAGAACAACAAGGTTTGACGGCCACCAGGAATGGTTCGCATAATGCGCTTCACTGCTGGCATAAAGCCCATGTCGGCCATACGGTCGGCCTCGTCAATAACTACGAGTGCAACTGCACCCAAATCGAGATCGCGGCGCTTCATCAAGTCCTCAAGACGACCTGGGGTTGCCACAACGATGCTTGCGGCACGAGCAGCCTTTACTTGTGGGCCATAACCAGCGCCACCGTAAACAGCAGCAACGGTAATGCCACCACCCGCACACAACATTGCAACTTCTTTTGCAACCTGAGCAGCAAGCTCACGGGTTGGCACGAGCACCAATCCATGTGGGCGGCCTGGCTTGGCTTTGACAACTTTGACAGCCAATGCAATACCGAAAGCAAGGGTTTTGCCCGAGCCTGTAGGTGCCTTGCCACAAATGTCCAGTCCCATCAATGATTCTGGGATTGTTGCTGCCTGCACTGGAAACGGCTCCGCGATTCCTCGCTTCAATAGGCCTGCAACGATTCTCTCGGGTACGCCGAGCGCGGTCCAACTCTTAGTCATGAAATTCTCCTCAATTACCTAGGGGGTTTATCTACGGTTGGGGCTAACTAGCGACCCAACACACGACGCAAATAGTCGTTTGTGAACACACCCTCGGGATCGAGACGGTTCCGAACTTCGATATAACGCTTCCATTCAGGATACAGGGGCTCGAGCGACTCCGCTGTCTTGAAATGAATCTTTCCCCAGTGAGGTCGACCCTCATAATCACTCATGATCGCTTCTACTTCACGGAAATACGGCTCATATTTCATACCTTTGAACACATGTACCGCAATGTACGCATTGTCTCGACCGCTGCCGGTTGAAAGTGGAATGTCGTCGCCTGCAGTAAAGCGCACCTCTACGGGAAAATTGAGCAAGAAACCACAATCATCGACCATGCGACGCACGCGATTCAACGCCTCTACCACCGCATCTCGTCGGATCGAATACTCCATCTCATAAAACCGCACTAAGCGCTTACTTGCAAAAATTCGGTGACTTGCATTCACGTATTCGGTTCTACCCGAGCTCGGCAATGCTTTCGACAGTCGCGGAATAAGAAATGGCATGAGTCGACCCACATAACACAGTGCACCGAAGGCAATATTTTCTAGCAACATTTTGTTGACCCACGTTCTGAAACGAGCAGGTGGATCGGCAGGCTTGTCAGTCACATTGTTTCGCTTGGTGAGAGCCCAACCCGTATGAGGGATCCAGTAGAACTCGAAGAAATCGTTTTCACTAACATGTTTATCCAAATTGGTGAGCAAAGTATCCACACGCATTGGTTCTTCAATTGCGTGCAAACGGAATGCCGGAACAATTCGTAATGTAATTGAACTCAAAATACCCAAAGCACCAAGACCGACTCGGCCGCAATGAAACACTTCGGGATTCTCATCTGCCGAGCATTGCAAAACATCGCCACTTGCAACAACAAGTCGAAAAGCCGTGATCTGAGCAGCGAGTCCTGTTCGTAAAGATCCAGTTCCATGCGTTGACGTCGAAAGTGCTCCAGAAATTGTTTGGTACGTCACGTCCCCAAGATTCGGCATTGCAAATCCCGCATCAGCGAGAAATTCATTCAAATCGCTAATCACAATCCCCGACTCGACCGTCACTTCTAAACGATCAGCGTCGAGTCCAATCACCTTGTTGTAGCGAGTCATTTCCACCAGATGATCGGGCGCTACAGCAATCGCAGTGAAACTGTGACCAGACCCAACGACCTTCACACGCTGACGCAAAGCCGTTGCGTAACCCACAACGGCAACTATGTCCGACTCACATTGTGGTCGGTGAACCTTGATCGGATTTGCCTTTTGATTGCCAGCCCAGTTTTTCCAAGTCACAGGACGCCATCCAACTTGCTCGATTTACCCGATTTTCTCCACATCACCACAACGAGCAAAATACCAGCTAACAAGGTTCCGATGTTCGACAGCACGTGATAACCGACGGCTTTGCGAATGAAACCACTCGAAAAACCAGCAAGGCCACCACAGAAACTCATGGTGAGATCTGCAGCACCCTGTACGCGAACCCGAATCTGTTGATCAATCGAATCAACAAGCAGACTCGATCCACCGATGAGGCCAAAACTCCAACCAACTCCGAGCATCCATAAAGCGGGAAAGAGCAAAATGGGTGCGTCACCCGCAAGTGATGACAGCAGAGTCGCCCCCATGAGCACCAAGGCACCAACCTGAATGGTCGCCAATCGTCCACGACGATCGGCAAATCTTCCGACAAGCGGACTAAATGCATACATGCCGGCAATATGGAGCGAAATTATGTAAGCACTCACAGTCTCATGACCATGAAGCTTGAGATGTACTGGTGTCATCGTCATCACGGCAACCATCGCCATTTGTGAAATCACCATCGCCGTAACCGCAGTCTTCGCGTCACTTGAGTTCTGTATTGCTTTGATTGCATCCGAAAAAAGCCTCGTTGGTGCCCCAATTTCGGCCTGCCGATTTAGCCTTCCCGCGACTTCGAGCGGATCAGGTCGGAGGCGAAGAGTTGTGTTGATCAGCGATGTGAGAAAAAATATTCCAGCAAATATCCATGGTCCTGTGTACTGGCCCCAGCCGAACCATTGCACACCTGCTTGCTCAGCGGGCTTGATGAGCAAAGGACCAAATACCGCACCAAAAGTTGAGGCGAACAGAATGCGACTCATTGCTCGCCCACGCTCGTCTGTAGTCGCCAAATCTGCTGCCGCGTAACGCGAAAGCAAGTTTGATGCTTGGCCGTTACCGAAAACGAATAAACCAAGCAAAAAGATCCAGAGCGTTTTCGTCTCGGCTCCGTAGCCTGCAATAAAACCACCACAGATTGCGAGCAAGTAGCCAGCTTGCAAGCCATTTCGTCTCCCACGAACATTCATGAGTCGTGCAAGCAATTGCGACATAAACGCAGTTCCCATCGTCACGGTGGCTGAAGCAATACCGCCCCAGGCAGTGGTTTGACCAAGGATGTCCTGAATAACGAATGCACCAACAGTGACCGCGGCCGCCAGTGCAGCAGAACCAGCGATCTGGCTCAAAACCAAGACTCGAAGTGTTCGCTTCTGAACAACAGCGATCTCGTCAGGTGTGTAATGCGTAACTATCCAACAATCGTAGGTGATACATCTCCTACGACTGCGACCAAACTCTTGTGTCGAAGAGGGGACTTGAACCCCTACGCCCTTTCGAGCGCCAGCCCCTCAAGCTGGTGCGTCTGCCATTTCGCCACTCCGACGTGGTACTGCTTATTTACAATCTCTATGCGAGGAGCAAACCTAATGCCACAACCGTAAATATCCACACCAGTGCGAACACGGTGGTGATTCGGTTGAGGTTTCGTTCCGCTGCAGCACTACCTAATGCAGCCGATCCACCACCACCGAACATGTCGCTGAGACCGCCGCCGCGACCGCTATGGAGCAAAACTCCGACGATCATGGCAAACATGGAAATCACGTTGACAACGATGGTGATGACTTTAATGAACTCTCTCACGCCCCAAATCCTACCGTTGCTACTCCGGGAAATGGCAGGCCGAAAGCTGACCCGTTAGACGCACAACCAATTCAGGCTCTGTAGATGCACACAAATCCGTGGCCTTCCAACAGCGAGTTCTGAACCGACATCCTGTTGGCGGATTTACAGGTGAGGGTACGTCACCCTCCAACATGATTCGTGAACGGGAGCGTTCTGTTGTTGGATTGGGAACCGGCACAGCCGAAAGCAGTGCCTTCGTATACGGATGTGTTGGGTGCTCATAAATAGATTTCTTATCGCCGATCTCTACAATCTTGCCCAAATACATCACAGCAACTCGATCGGCAATGTGTCGCACCACTGACAAGTCGTGCGCAATAAATACGTACGACATGCCAAGTCGTTTCTGAAGATCGCCGAACAAGTTGACTACACCTGCTTGAATGCTCACATCGAGAGCTGACACTGGTTCGTCGAGCACAATGAGTGCTGGATCGAGTGCTAGGGCCCTTGCAATACCAACTCGCTGGCGTTGCCCACCCGAAAACTCGTGTGGGAAGCGCTTTGCGTGATCGGCTGCGAGTCCCACCAATTCGAGCAAACTTGCAACCTTCTCTGCGTGGTCTCCCGCTACCCCTTGAACAACAAGTGGCTC